>NZ_JAGGRF010000036.1:0-16389 GCF_018612935.1 Carnobacterium sp. ISL-102
ATGTCTTCTTTAGTCGGAATTACATTTTGAGTGTACCACGAATGGCTTTTTTATTTGTCTAGCTTAATTTTACAATCGGCGATATCATTAATTATACCAGAAACTGATATTATTCTTGCAGCTGCCTTATCACTAACCTACACCAGAGGTTTTTAATTTTAATAGTACTACACGAATCTTATATATTTGTCCTTCATAACCGTGCAATCAAAATTGTTGTTGTCTCTCATTGTTAAAAGCTCTCTCTGTTCCGTTTAACAGTCATTCAGTTTTGCTTATTGGTTAGTAAACATTGGGAATTAACTTTGAGTGGAAATTTTGATAAGTAATTTCTCCTGGGATGCTTTTTCTGATATCATATTCTTATAACGGTTAAATAGGGGGAAATAAAGGATGTTGGAATTCAAACAAAATATACGGGGTAATGTAGCCCTAGGTGTAAATCCACTTGGCTGCAAACAAGAAGTATTGAATCAAATCGACTATGTGAAAAATAAAGGAGCTTATAAAGGTCCAAAAAAGGTATTGATCATTGGTGCATCATCAAGCTATGGTCTAGCTACCCGAATCAGTCTAGCTTTCGGTACGGGAGCAGATACGATCGGTGTTTCTTTTGAAAAAGGACCAAAGAACGAAAAGAATCTAGGTACAGCTGGGTGGTACAACAATATTGCTTTTCGAGAAGCTGCTGAAAAAGAAGGTTTGATCGCTAAAAACTTTGTTCAAGACGCCTTCAGCCATGAAAGTAAGCAAGAAGTTATCGATTATATAAAGAGCGAATTTGGTGGCAAAGTTGACTTAGTTGTTTACAGTCTGGCAAGTGGACGAAGAACCGATCCCGAAACTGGGGAAACATACACTTCTTCCATTAAAGCCATTGGAGAGCCAGTGGTTGGCCCTCATATTAATATGCAAAATCAGACTTTCTATACTGAAACACTAGAACCCGCAACTGATCAGGAAATCGCTAATACTGTAAAGGTAATGGGTGGAGAAGATTGGGAACTATGGATGAAAGCACTAAAAGAAGCAGATGTACTAGTTGATGGCGTTTTAACGACTAATTATTCTTATTTAGGAACAGAACTGAATCATTCTTACTATGGTGGAGGTACACTAGGTCGCGCTAAAGCAGATTGCGATGAAAAAGCGCAGAACATCGATGAGTTACTAGCTGATATTAACGGCAAAGCTCAGATTGTAGTCGCTACTGCAGTTACGACTAAAGCAAGTTCAGTTATTCCTTTTTTCCCTGTTTATTGTATCGGTCTTTACAAAGTGATGGCAGACAAAGGTACCCATGAAACACCAATCATGCATCAAGACCGCATTTATCGCGAAATGATTTATGGCAACAAGCCTGAATACGATGAGGTGGGTCGCCTTAGACCTGATAACTGGGAACTTGACAGTGACACTCAGGCCAAAACAAAGGAACTCATCTCACAATTAAATGAAGAAAATTTCAATTCTGATCTGACGGCTTATGATATCTTTTATAAAGAGTTTTCAAATTTAAGTGGCTTTATGGTGGATGGCTATGTTGATCGAGACGTTACTATAGAAGAATTAAAAGAGTTAACCCTTTAATTTTATAAGGAACACTAAAAAAGACGGCGTTTATCATGGGCTTGTATCCCATTGATGAACACCGTCTTTTTTTAGGGATGAAAATAAATCCGTATTGACTATTCAGATAATGTAACGATATCCGCTTAATTTCATTCACTTAAAGATTAATGAGCACAAGAGCGATGATAGTCAAAATAATAGCTACTTTGTTTTTTCGAGCAATTTTTTCTTTAAATAGTAAAAATCCACCTATATTGATCAGCACGATACTTCCTGCACTATAAATTGGAAATACTACAGAGGTTTTCAAAGTAGCTAATGCAAGGATCAAAAAATAGGAAGAAAATAAGTTGGGTATACCTACTACAAAGCCAGTTAGTATATCCTTTTTCGTTATTGCACTTTTTTCTTTAAACGTATAGAAGATACTTATTAAGAATGCAACAAAGAATAGTGCAAAAAGGAAAACGTCTTTATATTCATTCAATGCATATTTTTGATAAAACTTATTTGAGAACTCTGCCATACCACCAAAGATAAATAATAAAATAATAGCAGGTTTAAAATCAAATTTTTCGAGAGACTTCTGTGATAAATTTACAATTACTATAGAGACTAAAGATAGTACGATTCCAACCCATTGAATGGTAGAAGGAAATTCTTTCCATATAACGATTGAAAAAATCATCGGAATCAATATACCTAGTTTAGCAATCGTACCTGAAATTCCTACACCATTTTCCTTGATACTTTTTTGATAATATATAAATGAAAGAAAAAAGAAGGATCCAAATATTCCTCCAACAATCAATCCCCATAGAATACTTGAATAGGGAGATAAAATATGGTCATTATTACTGGATAGCAGTGAAAAATCTTTTGCAAAAGATACTTCACGAGTCACACCAGATAATAATCCTCTAGAAAAAATCATAAAAAGACTAATAGCAAATGCGATAAAGTAGTTGGCACTTGTTATGACATATCTGTTTGCCTTCGCGTTTTCTGTATACTTAAAAATAAGAGCAATAGATGCACTACATATAATGGCTAACGATAAATAAAACATTCTGACTCCTTTTCAAACTACGGTATATTTTTTATAAATAACACGGTTCACTTTTTGGCTAGTTTGAATTCAGTATTCAAAAAAGTTTTTATTAAGTGACTATTCATCACTGATCCTCTTCACTATAAATAAATAACTTGTTTTCAAGTAAGCCGATGATTTCTCTCAAATCTTCAGCTAAGATTACCATCGTTTGATCTGGTCTTGCGGGAGCAAAAACGAGTTTTTCTTGTTTAAATAACTCCTCGTCTACTATCATGGCAACGGAACTTTCATATCCTAGAGGTGTTACTGCACCTGATTTTTGATTCGTTACAGCTTCCATTTCATCTTGTTTAACAACGGCTACTTTTTCACCTACAACTTGCTTTAATCGTTTGAAATCGGTGCGTTTCGTCGTGAAGGTCACGAATGAATAGTACTTTTCAGATTTGCCTTTCAGAAATAGTGCTTTGGTCTCTGTGCCCGCAAATCCTTTTTCTTCTTTCATTGTCACAGCATCTTCATTTGTATAAATAGGATCATGATCATACAGTTCAAAGTAAATGGAATGTTCTCTTAAAAATTCTTCAAGATTTATCATCATCTTTATTACTCCTCCTACGCTATCTATTCGTTTTCTTCTCTCTTATCATTGCTTCCTGCTTCATTGGCTTTGGCATTTTTTCTATAGCATACCTTAATGCAGTTCTAGGCATTATGTCCCTCTTGCTTAAAACGTACTGGTATACATCATCTTCATACTTGGTGCATAAAGACTTTAGCATCCACCCATATCCTTTCTGCACTAAATCATCCGTATCCAACAACAAACTATCTGCAATTTCAAATATATCCTCTTTAAATAGACCCTTTTTGGCTGGTACTATAAGTGATACAGCTGCCGCCCGCCTTACCCATCTATTTTGGGATTTCGTCCAATCTTTTAATTGTTCAATGGACAATGGATACATTTCCAAGAATGTTCCAATAGTGTGGTTGCATAACGTATCACAGGATGCCCAGTTGGTCACATATTCATTTACCCATTTTTCAAACACAAGAAAATCCTCTTCAGTATACTGTTTCTTGATCGCATACGACCAATTACAAGCAACAAAAGATTCCTCCATTATTCCAGAACTCCACAGTTCTTCACATAACTCAATTATTTCTTGTTTTGGAAGCTTTTCGATACTTTTAAAGGCCTCTTTGGAAATCTTCGAGACTACTTCAGTTTTTACACCGTACCGTCTTACTTCTTCCTTAAAAAATCTTTCGCCACTTTCTTTTGTCGTTGTGTCTGATTTATTGATTAGTTCATGCCTTACCTGTTCTATTATATTAGACATATCCTACCACCTCAAACTTTTCTCATTTCTTATTTCTCGTTACACAAATAGATTGCCGTTTCAGAAGAGAAATTCGGCAACCATCTTACTTTTTTTGATATACTCCTTAATCAATGTGCTTTGCCATCTTTGCCATCTGTTTGTCGTGAAATGATCCAAAAATAATAGTAGCTGTACTTGCACCAATCAATGCCCACAGCATATCCCAATGGCTGTCAAAATAGTCTCCTTGTGTCCCCATAACAAAATCAGCGGGTACATCCAATATTTTAACAAGAACAAACTCACTCAGCTCATAGGCTGCGCTTAAACCGAGGCAAGACAAGATTACGATCAACCACAGGACCTTCCCCTTTTTTACATAGCCCCCACGAACAAAAAATTCTTTGAGCAAAAAAGCCGGTACAAATCCTTGTGCAAAATGCCCCACACGGTCGAAGTAATTGCGTTGCCAATCAAACTGCTCTTGAAAATAATTGAATAAGGGATTATGGGAATACGTATAGTGAGCACCGTATAGCAATAACAAGACATGCAAAAATACCATCAGATAGGCAAATGTACTAAAACGGAAGCGATGATACATAGCAACGAGTAAAAGCACGAGTAGAACTGCTGACGTCATCTGACCAAACCAGGCTAAGCGATCAAAGGGATCAATAGCCGACAACATATAGGCAACGGCGACCAGCGCCAAAAGAATGAGGTGTAACATTTTAGGCTTTTTCTCATATTCCACCATGTCTTTTGCTCCTCATTATTCCATAAGCTTATTTTTACTTTAATTACTATTACCATAATTTTTATCATCAATTATGACAAAGGTCTTCATAATATGTCTAAATCAGTTTTTAGTTCTACTATGTGCAGCGCAAAAACTTCAAATCATTGTTTTCTTGAACTATTCCCCCAGCGGTTTATACTCCGCTGCTAAACCTTTTTGAACGCCTGGTCGTTCTGCAATACGGTGAGACCACTCCAAGAGATGAGGGTATTCCTCCAAGTTTAAAAATTCATAAGATCCTTTATATAGTTTTCCTAAAGCTAAAAGACCGTACCAAGACCATATGGCAATATCTGCGATAGTATAGGCATCACCAGCTATATATGGACGCTGTGCTAAAGCTTTATCAAGTAAGTCTAATTGACGTTTCGTTTCCATCGTGAAGCGATCGATCGGGTATTTCATAGGCTCTGGAGCATAAGCGAAAAAGTGGCCAAATCCTCCACCAACATAGGGACCTGCTCCCATTTGCCAGAATAACCAATTAAGCGTTTCGGTCCGACCGTGGATATCTGTCGGAATCAGTTGGTTAAATTTCTCCGCTAAGTAAAGCAGAATCGAACCTGATTCGAAAATTTCCAAACGAGGACTTTGACTTTGGTCAACAAGAGCTGGAATTTTAGAGTTAGGATTGATCTCGACAAAATCCGAACCAAATTGGTCGCCTTCTCCAATATTAATAGTGTACAAGTCATAATCTGCGCCCACTACACCTAATTCTTTTAGTTCTTCGAACATGATTGCGACTTTAATGCCGTTTGGTGTTCCTAATGAATAGAGTTGGAACGGAGCTTTTCCGACTGGTAATTTCTGTTCAAAACGACTGCCAACTGTTGGACGATTGCCGCCTTTTTTTGAATTCTCTTCTTCCCACTGCCACACTTTTGGTAATTCATATTCCGTCATCGTAACACTCCTCATAATTTTTATTAATAACCTTATCATACTACTTATGCGCCATTTGCCCAAATTTTAGCTTATTTATCTATATTATGTTCCTCTGTATTATACTTAAGTGAGGTTTTTAATATAATTGATGTAATTCTAATTTTTTTAATGGGTTACTTTTTACAGTTTTTCCTTCACTTATTTGATCTTGTACTAAAAGATTTTGAAAACTTTTTGGATAAAGCAAATGAGCCTAGGAGGAAAGAGCCAACAGCATTTGAATCTGCTGCTGGCTCCCTTAATCATATACTGCTAGCTATATCACTCATAGTGTGGCCAAACTAATTTTCTGTTACTTTAATAATTTGTTCTATCAGATTACTACCTAAGTCTTTATTAATTTTATCTGTAGCGGCGTCATCATTAACTGGATGGAACTTTCAATGGTGCTCCAACCACTTTCATATCATGGTCTGCAAATACTTTTGCGATCTCTTCTTTTGTCGGGGGAGAAGTCCACTTGTCTGTAACCTTAAAAAATGCTTCCATCTTTCCTGCTGGCAAATAAGAAACTAACATCTTTCCTTTTTCTGTCAACTGCAAGAAGGCATGTTGCACATTTCTTGGAAGGAAAATAGTGTCGCCCGATTTCATTTGATATTTGGAATCACCAACTTGAAATAGATATTCTCCTTCTATTACATAAAACCACTCGTCTTGAAAAGGATGGATGTGCAAAGGCGGTCCTCCGTTTGGAGTAAGTCCGGTTTGCTCAAACATCGCTAAATCATTTTCAGTGTCAGCCCCGGAGATTTTTATATCTAATTCATTCAGCGTAACCCCTTTCATTTTGAAGTGTTCTCCAAATCTGGCCTCACCTGCATTTACTTTAAATCCTTTATCAGTTCTCATATCGTTCTCCTTTCATTCTTTTCCATATAAGGGTACCACTCCTAAATTCCACGTCAATTTTAATGATTTAGGCAGCAAAAAAATACTTATTTCAAGCGAAAGGTTTCTATCTGCTATCTTTATTCAAAGAAATCAAATTTAAAAAGTAAAAATATGTGGTGCAATAACATCATCATATGAAACGTACGAGAGCGTTATTATTTTATAGCCTTATAACTTATATTATCAATTTCGAGCTAGTAAACGACATGGTGTGTGCAAAAATAAAAAGCATCCAAGCCAATTCGCTTTGGACACTCTTTTATTTATAGAAAGATTAGGGATAAAGACCGAGGATAGAGGACAGTTTGCGCTGTTTTAAGTAGCAATCCCAATAGAAGTATTTTCATATTGCGCATCAATTAGCGCTTTTAAGATAAAATGGGCAACGTCCGCGCGCGGAATTGTCTTTGATTTTTCGGGCACAGCTGTCAGAGACTCTCTGTATTCGCCTGTAAAGGAATCATTGGTCAATCCCATAGGCCTGACAATCGTGTAGTTCAGTCCATGCGCTTCAATTATATCAACAGCTGCCCGGTGGTCTATCAGCGTATTCTTCAGCACGCCCATCATCAATTTCCCACTGATGCCTGGCAATTCTTTATCAATTCCGGCAGATGCCGTGTAGACGATCCGTTTCACGCCATGCTTCTGCATGCCCGCTGTAATATTTTTTACCATTTCTTGAAGATCGGTCGATTTGTTCATTCCCTGATTGGAGCCCAAGCATGACACGACGGCATCATGGCCCGCAATGGCTGCTGAAACTTCTCCAGGCTTGAACGCATCTCCTTCGACAACGGTTAAATTGTCATGGACGACTTTCAACTTTGCCGGCGTTCTTACAAATGCCGTGACTTCAAAACCTTTCTCCACTGCCTGTTTCACGACCAATTGACCTACACCGCCCGTTGCACCAAAAACAATAATTTTCATACCACTTCACCTTTCTTTCCCATCATTATTTAAATTTAAAAGCAAAAAATCCAATCCTTCGAAGCTAGTGCTTTATGCGATTGGATTTGTATTCATTGATGATACCAAATTTAGATGCCCTTTCATATCTAACGCATCTTCAAATAGTTACTTTTCCCACCACATGAGAAAAAGTATACAAAAGGCGGGATGACAATTGACAACAATTATATGAAGCAACACTGTTTGACGGGGTACATTCCGGACATGCTACTTTGACAAATATACATCACGTCATTTTTTGGCCCAATGATTGGATAAATGTTGGTAGTGTAGATGAACTTGGCACCGGTAAGGAAGTCATTGGTTCTTTCGTTAATTCATTTAGTCTACGACCTATTTCTTTGTCGAATGTAATTTTGTCAATGAATGCTCGTATTAACAGATTAAACTCTGTGCTTTTTGCCTATTGAGGTATTAGAAAGAAATATAGAAAATAAGACGGGCGTGCCTATATGACCTTTTCATGCTAGAATAACATAAGAAACTATTGGAGGATGATATTATTATGAACCAACAACTTGTTGAGATTTGCTTGCGTGTCAGAGATCTTGAGGCTACTTTAGACTTTTACACTAACTTATTCGATTTTGAAGTTGCCAGCCGCAGAGAATTCCCTGAAAATAAATTTGATTTAGTTTATTTGAATTCTCCTGGTTCTTCTGTCCAAATTGAACTCACTTACAACTACGATGCTGAGCCTTATAATGTAGGAAATGGCTTCAGTCATTTAGGTGTGACTGTCAGTGACTTAGAAAAAATGCATGAAGTTTGTAAAGCTTCTACTTACGAAACAGGTGATTTAAGAGGACTTTCAGGTGGTACACCTTCTTATTTCTTTGTGACAGATCCTGATGGCTATCGGATTGAAGTAAAGCGCGCAAAATAATTTTTTTACTCATTTTAATGTAAGCATATTGGTTGTTGCCAATATGCTTACATTTTTTTCTTATCATTATCCGCATTTAACTGATCAACAAACATCTTAAATCATCTCGTAAGTACCGAATCCTTTTGTCTGATAGACTCCCATTTCATTTAAATAATTTCTCAATGCTTCAATCGCGTGCGTCTCTAATTTCGGTTGATTTCCCCACATTCTTGAGGCGATGTCTATGGAGGATATACGCATAAAAGAAGTAAGTGAACAATGGGGAATAAATGATAGAAGAATACGAGTGTTACGTCGGAATGCAAGAATTGAAGGTGCAATAAAAATTGGTTGAAATTGGTCAATTCCTTTTAAAACTGTTAAAATTGTCGATACAAGAGAAAAGATAAGATAAGAAAAAAACACTTTGATATATATTATGATTTTAGTTACATTGTCTCGTGAGTTGCCTAACTTAGACATTACCAGCTACGCAAGTTACGATAGAGTTACCCATCATACAACTAGTAGCTTTTTGGCAATAAGCTACTAGTTGTATGATGGAAGATAAAAAATATTAAGATAGATTGATGATATAGGGAGTGAAACAGATAATGGAGATTACTAAAAACGCATTGGCTGAGTCACTAAAAAAACAAATGCAAACTATACCACTAGCGAAAATTACAGTTAACGATATTGTTAAAGAATGCGGATTAAATAGGCGAACGTTATATTATCATTTTAATGATATATATGATCTATTAGAATGGATTTTTAAAACCGAACTTAAAGAAATGCTTGGTGAAAATAAAACATGTTCATCATGGCAAAAAGGGTTTTTAGAAATATTCAATTATTTGTATGAGAATAAAAAAGTGGTATTAAACACTTATAATTCTATAGATAGAGATATTTTAGAGAATCATTTATATAACGAATCATTTAACATTATTTTAGAAGTTGTTAATGAGCTTGCAAAGGATTTAAATGTATCCGATAAAGATAAACGATATGTAGCTAATTTCTATAAAATCGCTTTGGTAGGGGTAATAATTGATTGGATAAAAAATAATATGGTCGAAGACATTGAAGGCATTGTTACTAATCTTGACAAAATAATTAGTGGAGAAATCTACAGAGCATTATTAAAGTATGAAAAATAGGGAAGTCAAATTAAATTTGACTTCCCTATTTTTTATATCTTAATTACAGTAGCTATTTATATTAATCCTTCTAAAGGTGTGTTGCTTAATAACTTTTTAATGACAGGTTCAGCTGGTAACGGTCTTCCACTATACATGGCTTTAGCTGCATTAGCCACGACACGTATATCATATTGACTAGGATATATTTCAGGTGGATTTTTTTCAAGTCCAAGTAAAGTATATACAGCCATCATAGCGGAACGAACAGAATATTCAACAGTAAATACACAATCACCTTTAATCTCTGCAAATTGACCTAAAAATGCAAGATTCGTACTACCTTCAGGCACGACTTGTGGTCTATCTCCTTTTACACGAGGCATAAATTGACTTGTGATATAAGGCATCATGGCAGGAATCACAATGGATGTATCAATATATTCATGCATATCATTTTCATCAATACCTAAATGATATAAAAGTTCTTGTAATAATTCTATACCTGTACAGTCACTCATTTTCTTTTCAATGAAATCTCCTTTTTTATCAGGGAATAAACCGTATGCCCAAAGTACTATTACATCATCGGGTTGATCAATAAATTGAGGTTGTCTATTAACAGTGACACTTAATAACCAGTTTGAGTCTTTAACCGTTATTATTCCTCCAGTCACATTTTTATGTGGAGCTATTTGACGTTCAGCAAATTTCTCAATAAGTTCTCTCATTTTAGGACCTTTAGAAGTTATTGTATATGATTCCCATTTACTTTTATCAATATCGCTACAGAATACTTCGGGTTTTCCGAATAAAGCATCTTTTTTAGCTATTTTTTTCCATAGATTCCAGCAACCGCCCTCACTTCTATCTAATTCAGGTGCTTTATCCATATTTCCAAGTGTGGTATTTTCAGTCATAGATCCATTGGTAAAGAATACTAAATCATTTTCAGTAGTTTTGATAATTTCTTCTTTTTTACCATCACGAGTTAAATGAATTCCTGTAACTATTTTTTTATCATTGGTTATATTCATATCTAAATCAGTTACTTGTGTATTTAAGTCAAATAGTATACCTTGTGATTCCAACGATTTTTTAAGTGGAAGAATCATTGAATCGTATTGATTATATTTAGTAAATACTAATTTTTCCATTTTGCTCATTCCTGGCATTAAATGCATAAAGCGATGCATATAACGTTTCATTTCTACAACACTGTGCCAAGTCTCAAATGCAAACATACTTCTCCAATATAACCACATATCCGTTTCTAAGAATGAATCATCAAAAAATTGTTCAACAGTAGCTGCACCTAAAGAATCTTCTGTTGCAAGAAATAATTTAGTAAGTTGTTTAACGTGAATGTCATCTAATCCAAGAGTTGAAAAATCAAGTTTTTCTCCACGATTAGCAATTGCACGACAATTAGAATAGTTAGGATCAGCAATATTTAATTCTCTAAATTCATCTAAAACAGTCCTTTTAGGATCCTCTAAAGATGGTACTCCTCCAAATAAATCCCATACACATTCATAATGTTCTTCCATTTCTCTTCCGCCACGGGCAACATATCCATCCTCTGCATTTCCAGAACCGTCTAAAGCACCACCTAAAATACTATCTTGTTCTATAATAGTAATGTTTTTACCATCCATATGACCATCACGGATCAAGTATTCAGCAGCAGCTAATGAAGCGATACCTCCACCAATTAAATAGGCTTTTTTATTTTCAATTCCTTCTGGTTTTAATGTGTTAATTCTTTCATAATTTCCCATAATCAATTTGTCCTCCTTTTATTTGATAAGTTGAATCTACCTAAATAATAGGACTTTAAAATGATGGAGTAAATTATCAAAAAAGGTCAATTGTGAAGAAATGCAACAAAGTAGTTAATTTGTGTAGGGTTTTGATAAATTATTAAAACCTGAATAATTCGTAGATTTGTTGAGAGCTATCCTATTTAATATTTCTCTTAGGAGGAGTCGGTCTAAAAATTCATCGACAAAAGCTTTACCGCAATTCATTATGGGGAAATAATAGTGAAATGTGTCATTTAGAAAAAAATTTTCTCTTTATCTTCCACCTAATGGACTACGCGATATCTTATTGAAGTCTGCTCGAACAAAGGAGTTCGTCGCCAGGAATAAGAATAATGCGCCAAAAGCTGTAATGATGATCCCACTTATCCAAGGTGTTACTATGAAGCCATTCAGATCAAAAGCCAAACCCAGTTCCACCCATTCTGTTTGTGTCAATCCGCCTTTTTCTAGCATGATGGTTCTAAAGAAAGCTGTCGTATAGGTCATGGGATTGAAATACGCAATAAATCGAAGAACGTCAGGTAAAAAGGAAAGTGGGATATACGCTCCAGATAGGAAAGTAAACGGAAGGACGACGGCTTGTTGTACGACTTGAAAAGTGGAAGAGCTTTTGACCATTGAAGCTAAGAATAAGCCTAATCCTGAAAAAACCAATCCGACTAGCATCAAGGCCAATAAGACATAGATGAGGGTATACCAATGGTCAAAGCTCAAGCCAGTAAAGAAACCGAGTATCAGTATCAAAATCCCTTGTGTGGTCGCTATTGTAGCCGCTGATAAAATTTGTCCCAGGGCTACTTGAAAACGACTGGTCGGACTCACTAAGATTTCTTTCATATAACCTGAAACAGTATCATCGATCGTCGAGGTCGCAATATTCAAAGAGGTTTGGAATGCCGTTGCTACAATAATCCCTGCAAGTAAGAAAGCGGTTGGATCTTCTACTTGATCTGTTTTAAAAATAGACTTGAAAACGTAAAGGAAAAAAAAGGGAATGACTAATGACGTGATGAGTTTGACTCGATCACGAACGAATCCTCTAATGTTTCTGAGCCATAGTGCAGTGATTGTTCTCATTCTGTGGCATCCTCTCTAATTTCTTTACCTGTGATTTCTAAGAAAACGTCATTCAATGTCCCTTTTTTGATTTCCAGATCTTTTAATTCATTTTTGAACTGTTCGATAAACTGCAGAAAATGTTGAACAGCATCTATATCGATATAAAAAGTTTCTTTTTCTTTTTTGTACGTGTGGTCATCCCTTTTCAACGCTGCTTCAAAAACATCCGGATTACTCACTTTTACGATGGCTTTATCTTTCGTGTAAAGCCGTTTCAAGTTTTCGGGTGTATCGTTTACCATTATTTTTCCATTGTCCATAATGGCTACGTGATCACAAATTTCTGCTTCATCCATATAATGTGTAGTCAGAAAGATAGTGATATTTTTTTCTTTTTGTAGTCTAGTAATGTATTCCCACATCCTATTTCGCGTTTGCGGATCCAGGCCGCTTGTTGGTTCATCTAAAAATAAAACTTTTGGATAATGCAACAACGCGCGGGCTATTTCCACTCGTCGTTTCATTCCGCCCGAAAGACTAGACACACTTTTATTCTGCCAATCGAGTAGATCAACAAGGTTCAACACAAAATTGATTCGATCCTTGACCTCCTGTTTGGGTACCCCGTAAAAAACACAGTGCATCTTCAAGTTCTCATTCACCGTCATTTTTTCATCTAATGTTTGCGATTGGAAAACTACTCCGATTGCTTCACGTACGGCATCTTTTTCGGTTGAGACATCTTTTCCGTCGATCAACAATGTTCCAGCTGTTTTTTCCATCATCGTACATAATGTATTGATCGTTGTACTTTTTCCCGCTCCATTTGGTCCCAGAAAGGCAAATATACTGCCTTCTTCTACTTCAAACGAGACATCATCTACTGCTGTAAAATCCCCATATTTTTTAGTATAGTTCTTCACTTCAATAATCGGTTTCATGATTTATTCTCCTTTTTATCTTTCACCTTACCTATCAAATTCGATCCAAAATCGGCTTATTCAAAAAATTTCTATGTGCTTTATAATTTCAAGTTTGTTTTGTGGGCATGGTATTTTTTATTTATTTTAGGAGGATTCAAGTATAGCGAATCTTCCTGTCTTTTGGAATTACTTTGCTTGCTCAGTGTGGTCTGATTCAAAAAAACACGAACATTTTAGTGATAAAGTGTCCTAGTAGTTAACTGTCAATCTTTTTTAGGACAGACTTCTCCTAAAAATCTGTCAAGTCGAAAAATTTAGTTGTCTCTTAACAGGTGAAAACGGCGTAATTAATAAAACCTGCCGTTAAGCTGTTTTTATAAGATTCAAATAACAGTATTAATTTAAGCTTATGTTTCCAAAAAACCTCATTTACTTATGGTACGGTTCATTCCGGACAATTTTAAATCCGCGATAGATTTGCTCGATTAAAACTAAACGCATCAATTGATGAGGAAGCGTCATTTTTCCAAATGAGATGGGTGTATTGCTTCTTTTCATTACTGCATCACTTAAACCTAATGATCCACCTATGACAAAAACAAGCGTGCTTTTACCTTGAACGCCTAATTGTTCAATTTCTTTCGCAAACGCCTCTGAAGTTCGTTGTTTGCCTTCAATAGCTAGTGCAAATACGTATGCTTGATCTGGGATCTTTGCTAAGATGCGTTCGCCTTCTTTTTCTTTTACTTGGATCATCTCAGCTTCGCTTAATTTCTCAGGTGCCTTTTCATCTGGAACTTCAATTAATTCCATTTTACAATAAGCAGATAATCTTTTAGCATATTCGGCGATCCCCATTTTTAAATATTTTTCTTTTAGTTTACCCACAGTTATTATTTTAATGTTCAAAAAGTTATCCTCCTATAATCACAGGTTATCCACAAAAGTTATCCACATGTCCACAACTCCACATCATTATCTAGTGGTAGAATGTTTGTTCGACACTACATATATTGCATCCTTCTTGCAATAACCACATTTTTGTTTCAAGTTATCAACAAGCAATAATTGGTCTAGTACCGGCATTTCAAAACCACCATAAACCGCGTCATCTAGAGCTTCTTCTATATGCTCTTGGCAAGCTAAAATTTCATCCATCCACAACACCCCCTTCGTTTTGTGGATAACTTTTTCAGCCTCCACATACCCGTCTATATTATTTTACAGCACTTATCCACAATGTTCAAAACTTTTTCATTCTAATTATCCACAAAAAACCAAAAAAACACTTTTAAATTGGTTTAATTTAAAAGTGTTTTAACAAAATGTTACTTATTATTTTATTATAAGGAGTCCATAATTTTTAGTATTAATAAATTAATTAAATCACTCACACGAAATTTCTAGAGGAATAGGGTTGCTTGAAGACTTCTTTTTAGGCTTCATGCGTTCCCATAGCTCCACAAGCAAATCCGCTCATTCCAGAAGAAATTTCATTTTGAAGTATCTGCACCATTTGACCTAGAACCATTATAAATCGATTTCAGCAGTCATCGTAACAGTTGTTTTTTGTAGTTCACCATCATGATAATATTCGACTTCAATTTCTTTTCCAAGTTCTGCAGCATAAATTTCTTTACGCAAGGATATTGAATCTGTAACCTCTACACCATTAAATTTTACAATGACATCATATTGCTCTAGACCGCCAACTTCAGCTGCTGAATCGGGTTCAACTTCAGCTACTACAATACCAGAAGTAACTTCTTCAGGTAAATTCAATATCGATTCTTGTTGTTGTTCGGATATTTCTGTTAGATCCAATAAATTGACACCTAATACTGGACGAACAACTTCTCCATTTGCCTCTAATTGATTAATGATGCTTACTACATCATTACTAGGAATCGCAAAACCCATTCCTTCAACCGTATCACTAGAAATCTTCATCGAGTTGATCCCTATGACTTGTCCAGCTATATTGATGAGCGCGCCACCTGAATTACCTGGATTGATTGCTGCATCGGTTTGAATAGCCGTTACTTCCCAATCTACAACACCATCACCGGTTATATCTGTTTCAACACTACGATTTTTTGCGGAAATAATCCCTTGCGTTACCGAAGAAGCAAAGTTTGTCCCTAATGGAGAACCAATTGCAATTGCTGGTTCACCGACTCTTAATACTTCCGAATCACCAAAAGTAGCAACTGTTGTTATATTTTCAGCAGAAATTGATAATACGGCTAAATCGGTCCAAATATCTGTTCCGATTAGTTCAGCTTCAACTTTTGTACCATCTTTTAAAATAACTTCAATTGCATCTGAACCATCGATAACATGATTATTGGTTACGATATAGGCAGTATCATCGTCCTTTTTATAGATAACGCCACTACCTTCACCAGCAGTCTCTAAGCTGCCTTCTTCTTGTAAGCTTTCCCTGGTCTCAAATGCATCACCAAAGTCCTCAGAAGCTTGTGATTGCATATTAACAACTGAAACAACTGAATCTTCAACTTTTTCGACAGCTTCTGTCACGTCAGAAGTTACATCTACACTAACTTTCGTAGTGATGACTTCACCAGTATTTTCATCAACCATACCTGTGCCTGTATCACTAGTGATACTATCATCAGTAGCTAACAAGTATCCTCCACCTAACGCTGCTACGATCAAACCACCGATCAGTCCTCCAATAATGCTACCTCTCAATGAGCCATTTTTTTTGCTTTTTTTCGGGGACGGTTCAGTATTTGAAGCTCTGATTTTTTTTTGATCGTCTGCTTTCGTTTCTGCTTTTTCCTCAACCGGTTGATTGGTTTGATTTTCATCACTCATTGCATTCACCCCTAGTATTTTTTTATACCTCTAGTGTAATTTTTATATTTGAATTTTATATGAAATTTTTGGGATATTTATATAATTTATTATACGAAAATTTCAAGTTTAAGTTAGCCACTTGTAGCTATTCTATTTTACGCCTTACTTTCTC
>NZ_JAGGRF010000037.1:0-40317 GCF_018612935.1 Carnobacterium sp. ISL-102
ATTTTGTTACTGTTGACTTAGCACTGCTAAGTCACCCTCACATTTATTTCATCTTACTTTGTTTAGTTTTCAAAGGTCTAAAGCGTGTTGTTTGTTTGTGACAACTTATATATAATATCATGTCATAAACTGTCTGTCAACAACTTTTTTAATTTTTGTTTCTCGCTTTGTCGGTTTGTTTCAACCTGTCTCAGCGACATGTATTAATATAACAGGGATTCAGAGTATCGTCAATGTTTTTTTTACAAAAAAAACACATTTCTATTAACCACAAACATTAATTCGTTGTTTCTAAACTCTCGACTCTTTTTTTAAGTAAACACGAACTAATTAAGTCTTTTCTCATTGAATCATCCGCTAGGTCTAAAGAATATTTATTCAATTAAATAAAAATCTATTCATAATTTAAAGTTCAATTAAAAAAAAGTAGAATCAAACCCTTTTCAAGCCTATCTGATTTTACTTTTTATTAATTTTTTTAGTTGATTCTCAATCCATAATACAAATGATCGTGTAACACTCCGTTAAATTCAGCAATTTTCGGCATTCTTCCCCATTGTTTAAAACCAAATTTCCCAAGAATGTATTCACTTGCTCCGTTGCCTTCTACAATCATTGCAATAACGTTTTGATAACCAATCTCTTTAGCTTGCTGTAACGCATAATCAACTAACTTTGATCCAATACCACGATTCCGGTAATCACCATTTACATAGTAACTAATTTCAGCGACCTGATCTACCGCTCTTCTTCCTACTCGGTATCCACTTAAATGACTATATCCAGCAACCTTTCCATCAACTTCATAAACAAACAGCGGATATTTTTCTATTTGATGAGAATCAAACCATGATTTTCTTTCTTCTATCATAAACGGATCAAGATCACAGGTGATTCCTCCTGTAAGTATTGCCTTATTATAGATATCTACCATTTCTGGCAAGTCTACTAAACTTGCTTCTCTAATAAGTGCTTTTTGCTTGGTAAAAGTTACCTCTATCATTTAAGCTTCCTCCAATCCTATCTAAAAATTCATTTTATTGTGGCATTTATTGAACCGTTTACATTGCTATCTCACTAGCTTAAGAAGACATAAATTATCTCTTACAACTTATACGGCAAGAATTATTATATACTTTGAGTTATGCTTCGACAATCTTTTTTTTGAAAATTTTATGTATTGTTTGTGTGTCTTAAAAAATAGTCTTTCTATTACTTTAACGAATGCGTTTCTTTGCATGTTGAAAGGTATCTTTGCTTTACAATTTTATTTACATTCACTAAACTTACAGTATCTAAATAACGAAATTTTTGGAGGTGAAAACGAGATGCAACGAATCTTATTTTGGATTTTCACTAGCTCATTATTGTTTCTAGGCTATTTCTTTTATGATGTCATCACAATGCAAGGGCCTATTAACGATGCCATTGAAAAGCCTAGCAGTGAAGTCATTATTGAAGAGGGGGATGCTTACCTTAATGAAATAAAAGAACTTATTGGCGATCCTTTAGACTTCACATCTGGAGCTCCTACAAAAGCTGGTAGTAACATAGAACAAAGTCAAAGTGCTTTAATCCAACAATCAACCATTGTCACCTACCAAGTTACTAATGATGCTCTTTCCAAAAAAATCATCAATACTGCTAATACTAATCAGACTGAATTTGCTAGAAATACGATTGCTTATAATCAACTATGGGACACCTTTAGGACTATCATTCCGAAAGATTTACGCACAAACATTTATTCTTTCTCCGTTTTCTCAGATGGAGCTAACATTCTTTTAGGCTACGTTGAACCGTTAGACTACAATGGAGATACTTGGCAACTTGGCGTTGACTTTGTGGATAGCACTGATAAAAATACTTTTATTACACTTTAATTCATGAATATGGCCAACTTCTAACTTTAAATAATAAGCAAATGGTCAGCAATTACGATTGGAAAACCTCTAGTCAAAAAGAAACTACTTACTCTTCTTTCTATAGAGAAAGCACTCCTGATTCGTATATGAATTTATATTATGAAGAATTTTGGATTGATTATTACAAAGAGTGGCAACACCTCAATGTCCAATCAGATTCAGAAGCTCAACAAGCCTTTTACCTTGAACATCCTGAAGAAGATATTGCTGAATCATGGATTTTTTTTTATTCTTTCTCCTAAACAAAGTAATGATACTATTGCACAAAAAAAGACTAAGCCTTAGTTAAGGTTTAGTCTTTTTATTTTTAACTTGAAATTCTCTATTACAATTAATCTATATTTTTATTGAGCTGTAGCCGGTTTTAAACGTGCCCAAGCATTTTTTACCGATGTTTTCATTTTACTAGTCAAAGGAACAGTTACTTCTTTTACCGCACAATATTTATCAACAAATGTCACAATATAACTTTCTTTATACTTGGGTAAAGCTACTGTAGCTAACCACATATGTTTAATAATAATATCGCATTCTAGTTCACTTAACTCAGTTAATTTCTTGGCATTTTCACAAGCCATTCGAGGATGGACATAAGCATGAGAGCCTTCTTCAAATTTCGTTATTCTCCAGTCATAATAAAATAAATCATGAAGCAATCCTGCGCGAGCTATTGCTCTAACATCCAATCCACGTTTTTTGGCAATACCATAACTGATATAAGATACACTAATTGAATGTTCTAACCTTGTGGTAAAATAATGTTGTGTATAGTCATTTAGCTTTTTCACTTCTTCAAATTCCAACAAATCTTCAACAAGAGCAATGTATTCTAAATCTTGCTTCCACTTTGGTTCGATCATTACATGACTTCCTTCGCTTTAATATTTATATTTTTTTCTAGCTGGTTCCAATTTTACATTGTATGGCCTTTTTTTCAAAGACGAAAAGCTTAAACTTAAAGAAATATTAGGAAAACTCATTTTTTTAGACACAACTTTTCACCACAAGTTATTCTATTTTTGTTAACCAGAACATAACTATTCCAGCCGCTACTGCAACATTTAGAGACTCCGCTTGTCCAACAATTGGAATGTAAAGATTTTTAGTAGTTCGTTTTAATAATTCATCAGACATACCATTTCCTTCATTCCCCATGACTAATCCATAAACAGATTGCGGTTCAATAGACCGATAAGAAACAGCTTCTTCATTTAATTCCGTTCCATAAACTGGAAAGCCATTTTTAAAGAATAAGTCAAACCATTCATTTAAATCGCCTTGATAAATAGGCAAGTGAAAATGACTGCCTTGCATAGACCGCAAGACTTTACTATTGTAAAGATCTACAGACCCTTTTCCTAAAACCACTCCGCCAAAACCAGCAGCATCTGCTGTGCGAACCATCGTTCCAACGTTTCCTGGATCTTGAACATTATCGAGTAATAAAAATGGTTTATCTAAGATTGGTTCATTGATTAGTTCTGCTTTTTGGACAACCGCAAAAACACCTTGGGAAGTTTCTGTTTCACTTAAGAGTTTTGCAATCTCATTAGAAATTTCGACTTGTTTTTCTTCATCAAATTGCGGAATATCTTCAAATGCAATTTCTTCACTTATCATCATTTCCAAAATTATTGCATGATTTTTTAAAGCTTCTTCTATTAAATGGAAACCTTCTATCAAATAGACCCCTGCCTTTTGGCGCCCTTTTTTAGTTTGCAGCTTTCTCCAATTTTTTACGCGTTCATTTTTTGTGGATAAAATTACTTCCATTTGTGATCCTCCGCTCGTTTCTTCTACTTCTTATTCATTCTACTAAAAAAGTCCGCTCTTTTAAAGAGCGGACTTCAGCTGTTTCTATTTTTAAATTTATAAGTTACTGTACTTAGATCAATTTTTTATAGAACCATTTTTCTTATAGATAACTTGCAGGGTCAACACGCGAACCATTTACATAGATTTCAAAGTGTAAATGGACTCCTGTGGAAGAACCAGTTGTACCCATTGTTCCAATTTGTTGACCTTGAGAAACCTGTTGTCCAGAAGAAACGAGTAAGCTTCCTGCCACCATATGCGCATAAAGTGATTGAACGCCGTTTCCATGATCGATTTTTACATAATAACCCCAAGAGCTGCTGTAACCAGCAAAAATAATTTTTCCGCTTTGGGCTGCAACGATTGGACCACCGCCACCAAAATCAGTTCCACCATGTAATTTATTTACACCTGTAATCGGGTGAATACGGTAGCCATAAGAAGAAGTAGTATATCCTGCGCTTGGATTAATAAAACCTGAACTATTTGCAGAAGCTGAACTACTTGACGGTGCAGAAGTGACTGTTGAAGTGCTGGACTTGCTCGTTTGTTTAACTTCTACAGCTTTTGCTGCAGCCGCAGCTTCTGCTTTTGCAGCTTTAACTTCCGCTTCTGCTTCTGCTTTTTTAGCAGCTGCTTGCGCTTTTTCTTCTGCTACAATAATGCGTTGACGCTCTTCTTGTAATTCACTAGATAAGACACTTGTTTGAGTAGCAACAACGGCTTGTTCTTTTACAAATTGTTTTTTCTCAGACTCTGTCATATCATATTTAGTTGCTACTTGAATGATTTTATCGTCTAATTCTGCTTTTTGAGCAACTAGGTTACTTTTATTCACTTCGATTTTAGCTTTTAGTGATACAATAGCTACTTTTTCTTTCTGAGCAGCCTGTTCATTTTTTTCTACTTCTTTTTTATCATTCTCTTGTTGTATTACGATATCTTTATTTGCAGAAACTAATTGATTTACCACACCAACGCGGCCAATCAAATCGGATAAGCTGTCTGCAGCCAACACTAGCTCAACCATATTAGATGTACTTCCATCTGTTTGAACAGTTCTTGCTTGGTGCTCTAATTTTTCTTCACGTCTAGCAATTAGGTCTTTCAGTTTTTTGATCTCAGCTTTTAATTTCTCGATTTTAGTTTCTGAATCAGCTAATTTTTGTTCTTGTGCTTTTAATTCTAAAACGACTGCATCAATATCTGTTTGTAATTTTTCAACTTCTGATTCAAGATTTGCTTTTTCAGCTTCTAGATTATTTAGTGTATTTTCTTGTGATTGGATTTTTGAATTTAAGTCGGCTGATTTATTTTCTAATTCAGCTTTTTGGTTCTCAAGTTCTTCAACGCTCGCTGCTTCTGCAGCAGTTGGCATTACGATAGGACTGGCAAATAATAGAGTTGCGATAATTCCAGTCATCATTTTCTTTTTCAAAGCATACCCTCCGTGGTTTTTTATACCTTCTTATTTTTCTCACATTCGTTATTATAGCATAGAAAATTCACTAAAATGATGCTAATTACTTAACAAAGCTGCCTACTTTATTACATTTTCATTGCTGCAAACGGTTACATATTGTTTTTAATTTAAGAAACGATTGTTTTGCATATTTAGCCATATTTTGTACATATTTAACACCCTATCTAAACATGCGCCGTTCTTGACTATTATTTTTTATTCAAAGGTACTGGTAAATAAATAAATATGGTTCATCCCCATTACTTGTAACCAATCCAAAAATGGTTTAACTTGAAATTTCAGTGGTATGATAGCTTCATAAACTTATGAATGGAGAATTTTCACGTACTTTTCTTTCAAATAAACTAAGTATTATTAAAATATTTTGTACTACTGAATCATCCAACCAACTTATGGTTCCCAAGTTAACTTTTGGTAAAATAAAACACCATTCAATTAAGAAAGAATACTATTTAATAGATAACTTTATCAAAATAGTAAAATAATTCTGTTGACTAGTATTATTAGGTATTTAGACGTCTTTAAAGAATTCGATGGAAGATATCGTAAAAAGCAGAAATAAACATAATTCAGATTTTTTAGGAGGGTTAATATGTCAATAATAATTCGTGTGTTAATCAGTATTATTGTACTTTTTATTTTATTTATAGTTGGCTCATTTATGGGAAACCGTCTATTTAATAGAAGTGTAGAAAATGAAATTAAAGAGCTATTTAGCAGGACAAAAACCAAGAGTACTATTGTAACTAAGACAAATATAGAAGCGCTGCCAAAAAATGTTCAAAAGTGGCTTGAATATTCTAGAATTGTTGGAAAGGAGAACATAATGGCGGTTCGCTTAAAACAAAAAGCAGCTATGAGATTAGGTACTGATAAACAATGGATGTCTGTTCAAGCGGAACAATATTTCACTACAGAGGAGCCTGGATTTATCTGGAAAGCAAGTATTAAAGCTGCTCCCTTAATTCATATTGCAGGAAGAGATAAATATTATGACGGAAAAGGAAGCATGCTTATTAAACTCCTTTCATTATTCACTGTTGCCAATTCCAAAGGGAAAGAAATCAATCAGGGTACCTTATTAAGATACCTTGCTGAAATGGTATGGTTTCCTACTGCAGCTTTAAATGAATATGTAACTTGGGATCAAGACGATGGTGATACTACTAAGGCAACCATGACCTACAAAGGTATAACTGCCTCCGGGGTATTCTCGTTTAATGATAAGGGTGAGGTTATTAAATTTGACGCTGAAAGGTATGGAGAATTTAATAAAGAGTTTAGATTAGAAATGTGGTCAATTACTTTATGTGATTATAAAAAACTTGATGGAATACTTATTCCTTCAAGTGGCAATGTCTCTTGGAAATTAAAATCAGGAACTTTTAATTGGTTTAATTTTGAAATTACCGAAATTGAATATAACAAACCATTACCTTATTAGTACAATATTAAGATTTTGGAACTGAAAACTGCTCTCAAGATTGAACTAGCCCTCATGAAAGAGGCTCCCAGTAAATAGTCATCTAACTTAGAAAAACTTTGCATAAATATTTCTATACTTTCAAAAAAAAGCAGCGACTGAATAATACAGTCGCTGCTTTGCCTTCTATAAATTAGCATTATTTTAATAGAATTCCTTACTCTCCTACTTTTATAACGATTTTACCTACCGCATGATGGGTCTCGCTCATTGCGTGAGCATCGTAAATGCCTTTTTCACTCAATGGATAAGTGGCTCCGATAATTGATTTCACTTTTCCTTGTTCCATCAAGTTAGCCAATTTTGTCAATTGTTTGCCATTCGGTTCTAACCAGATATTATGAAATGCAACATCTGCGGTCTCGATCAACTCTTTGTCTGCTTCCGCAACGATGGAAATAACTCTCCCAGTATGAGGTTTAACAACTTTAAAACTATTTTTTAATACTTCTCCACCCATAGTATCAAAAATAACATCTACATCATTTAAAATTTCGGTGAAGTCTTCATTTTTGTAGTCAATAAATTGATCGACACCTAAACTCAGCAATAAATCGCGATTTTTTTCACTTGCTGTAGAGATAACAAAAGCACCTTTACTCTTTGCTAATTGTATCGCGTATGTCCCTACACCGCCAGAACCAGCATGAATCAAGATTTTTTCTCCTGCGGCCAATTTTCCATAATCAAATAATGCTTGCCAAGCAGTCAATCCAGCTAAGGGAACAGCCGCTGCTTCTTCAAATGAAATAGTTTCAGGAATATAAGCTAATAAGTTATCATCTACTGCTGTATATTCAGCGTAAGTTCCAAAACGTGTTGTCTCTGGACGTGCAAATACGCGATCTCCAACTTTCCAATCGGTTACTTCACTGCCTACTTCAGCAATTTCTCCTGCAACATCCCATCCTAAGATGATGGGAAATTCCCATGGCATCATTTCTTTCAAGTATCCTTCACGTAGTTTCCAGTCAATAGGATTGATTGAAGTTGCTCTTTCCTTTACAATAACTTGATGTGCTTTAGCTATTGGCATTGGTACTTCTGTTTCTTTCAACTTTTCTTTTCCACCATATTCTTCTATAATAACAGCTCTCATTTTGCTTTCCTCCAAGTACATATTAGTTATTTCAAGACAATTCCTCTTACTAATAAGAAGTATAACTAAACTACTAACAAATTGCTATTAATTTGACTAAACTAAAAAATAAAAAACAACCAAAAGCTGTAAATTTTGGTTGTTTGCATAAATTAGAGTGTTTCTTTTTTTAATTCTTCCATTAGATACATCAAATCTTTCTCAAAAGCTATCCCATATAGAGGATCGATTTGATCATCAATTGTTCGTTTAACTACTTTTGAAATATAGTTTACAGCTACTTCATTAGCTCTTCTCAAACTCTGTTGTTGAAATAAGAATCCAGCTATTACGCTTGTAAACAAATCTCCTACCCCATCAAAATGTCCTGGATGAACCTGCGAAAAAGCATAACAAATTTCTAAGCTTCCTTTGGTAATAAAAGCAGTCCCTACTTGTTTGTCAGTTCCGGTCACGCCAGATAACACAATACTTTGCTTATTCTGTTTGTTTAGTTTGCTGATGATTGGATCAATTGTTTTTTTAGTATGGGGCTTTTTAGGATAAGTTGTTCCCGTTAACAAACAGGCTTCCGTTACATTCGGAATCAACACGTCTGCAAATTGGCATAATTCACGCATTGCTTTAACATGTTCCGAAGAAAAACCTGGATATAAGTTTCCGTGATCGCCCATCACTGGATCTAACACAATCAGAGCTTCTTCAGTTGTAAACTGAGTAATGATATTTTTCATCAATCTAATTTGTTCTACAGAGCTTAAATAGCCAATGACGATCCCGTCAAATTTTATTCCTAGAGAGCTCCAATGGTTTAAGATAACTGGAATCTCAGCACTTAAATCTAAAAAAGTGTATCCTTCAAAGCCTTTACCGGTATGTGTTGACAAGAGTGCTGTAGGCAAAATACTTACCCAATTTTCTAAACAACTTAAAATCGGCACTGCCACATTCATTGAAATCCGGCAGCTTGTTGAAATATCTTGAATCACTAAAATTCTAGGCTGTTTCATCTTTTTCTCCTCTTCTACTTGGTTCATATCTCTGTCTAGTCTAGCATATTTCACATTATAGAATCGGTTCTTTTTTATTATTTTTTAAATTCGAAAAAAAAATCATGACATTGTCCCTAAAAAAAGATAAGATAACTTTATGCATATATATAAAGGATGAGGATCATGCAAAAAATCAGCACTAAAAAAATTGTAACAATTGCTCTATTCATGGCTATGACTATAGTAATGACGATCGTCATTCGTATTCCGACCTTTCGCGGCTATATTAATTTAGGAGATATGGTTTTGTTGTTTGCAGCCCTTTTTTTAGGAAAAAAAGCCGGCTTTCTTGTTGGCGGATTAGGAAGCGCTCTTGCTGATATTATAGTTGGTTATGCTTTTTATGCTCCTATCACATTTGTAGTAAAAGGGCTCCAAGGATATATTTGTGGTTGGATTTTTCAAAAAACAGGTTATCATAAGCCTCTTTTAGCTACTATTCCGGCTGGTCTTTTTATGGCTTTTGGTTATTTTGTGGCTGAAAGCTTCATGTATGGTTTAGCTGGAGCAGCAATTTCGATTCCAGGAAATTTACTTCAAGGAATTGTTGGAGCCTTAGGTGCTGTTTTATTGGAAAAGAGTGTCGGTACAAAAATAAAGTATTAATTGTAGCTGGAGAAGTGTTAGTGATGAGTATCCATCACTAACACTTCTTTTGATTTACTGGCTTTAAAATTGATATTTAAAAAGAACAAACGATTGCTTTATTTTTCTTATCGATAATGTATTTTAAAAAACAGAAAACGTATACAACATTATTTTACTTACCTTCTGAAAAAGCTTACAATAGAAAAGTAACATCTTTAAAAATGAGGAGGAAATAATTTATGATGAAAGAAAAAACTTTTGTGTTTCACAATGGCGTTGAGCTTCCAAATATCGGATTTGGTACGTGGCAGATCCCAAATGAGGAAGCTTACGCTGCAGTAACGATGGCCCTTAAGAATGGTTACACTCATATTGATACAGCATTAGCTTACAAAAATGAAGAAAACGTTGGAAAAGCTATCAAAGACTTCGATTTGCCACGTGAAGAAATTTTTATCACAAGCAAATTACCCGCTCAAATTAAAGGTTACGATGAAACTTTAGAAGCTTTCAATACAACCATTACAAATTTAGGAGTAGATTACTTAGACCTTTATCTTATCCATGCTCCATGGCCTTGGGATGCAATAGGCACCGACCATACTGAAGGCAATATTCAATCTTGGAAAGCAATGGAAAAATTATATAATGACGGGAAAATTCGTGCGATTGGGGTTTCAAACTTTACTGAATCTGATATTCAAGCTCTTATTGACGCTTGTGATATCGTACCCATGGTTAATCAAATTCCTTTCTATGTTGGACATGATCAAGAAGACCTTCTTACTTTTTGTGAAAAACACAATATTGTAGTAGAAGCATACTCACCACTAGCAACAGGTCAAACATTGAATAGTCCAGAGATCAAAGAAATGGCTAAAAAATATGGCGTAACCCCTGCACAATTATGTATTCGTTACTGCTTAGAACGTAAAACCTTGCCACTTCCAAAATCAACCCACGAAGAGAGAATCATCGAAAACAGCCAATTAGATTTCACCATCTCTCCAGAAGATGTGGAAAAATTAAATGCTGTAGAAGACGTACGTAAATAAGTTTATAATCGCATTTCTTTAGAGGTACTGCTGAAATTTTGCAGTGCTTTTTTTATACAAAACAAATGAAAAGAAGCTAGATCTCCTCTATTCATTATTTTTTCTAAATTTTATATTCTTATATTCTTAAAATTATGCTACTCTATTTTTAAGAAGCTCATTTGAAAGACTATTTTAGACTTGTTAGTTCGTGTTCTGCACTTCTATCGTTTCAAATAAGCAAATAAACTAAAAATTAGATAAGGACACTGAGTAGATAAACTATCAGCTGGTTCCATTACTTTATAAGGAGATCGTTATGCTATCATCTTTTTCAAAAAACATTCAAACAACCTTAGTCACCTCTTTTTTTAGCAGTTTAGTTTATGCTTGTACCATTCCTTACCTAATTATTTACTTGGCCGGTCTATTCAGCCCAGAAATGCTTGGAATATTGGTTATGATAAATGTCGTCTCCTCATTTTTAGCTGGGATCATTGGCGGCTATTTAGCTGATAATTTTCAACGCAAAAAAATTCTAATGATCTTCCAAAATTTATATGGAGTATCCTTGTTTGTTGTTGCTTTGAATTTTACGGGTATTCTGTCTCATCATTTTTGGCTTATCGGTGGTTATCTTATTTGTGGTATCACTTATAATTTATATTACTCTGCCTTTGATGCCGTCCTACTTGATTCAACTGTTCCTGCTGAACGAAAAAAAGTCTATCAGCTTGAATATTGGTCCTTTAATTTATCCATGGCTTTAGGTGCTTCTATAGCCGGTTTCTTGTTTAAGTATTATCTTGTCTATCTATTTTTTGGAGCAGCACTTCTACAATTTGCAGTTTCTGCTTTTCTACAAAAAAATCTCAGCTATAAAAACTCAGTTTCCCACACTAAAGGGAAAACTATTTTCCATGATTTGTTTACCAATTACTACATCGCCGCCAAAGATAAGCGTTGGGTTATTTTGATCTTAGGTATCGCTCTTTATAGTGCTGCTGAATTTTCTTTACAAAACTATACCGGTATTCGCTTATCAAAAGAGTTTGAACCCATCACTCTTTTCTCTGTAAATATTGATGGAGTAAGAATGTTAAGTATTCTGCAAGTAATCAACACTATCATGGTTGTCTTTTTCACTTTTATTGTTTCAAGAATAACAGAGAAAAAAACGGAGCGTACCGTTATTATTGTGGGCCTACTTATTTATATTAGTGGGTACGGATTGATGGCTTCTGCAAATAGTATTTATCTTTTGATTCCTTTAACGATTTTAGCAACCTTTGGAGAGTTAGCTTCGGCCCCTATTCTAACGGCACGACAAGTTGATTTGATTCCTGAAGATAAGCAAGCTTCTTATTTAAGTTTTGGCTCTCTTTCTTTTCAAATCTCTCAACTGATAGCAGCTATTGGTTTAACTTTAGGTGGCTATCTTACGGCTGGTTTGATTAGCGGTTATATCATCATTCTAGGAGTTGCTGGTATTTATTTTGTTGTTTCAAGCTTATACGATGCCAAAAAGTCGACCTATTGAGTTTTCTTACTAAATAAGTAAAAACGATAAAAAGCTTATAAACCGATTCAATCAGTCTATAAGCCTTTTATCGTTTTTAATATAAATTTTTGTTTTAGCACCATCTATTCTATTCGGATCCATCTAAGCCAGTTCTTTTTCGTTCTATATTGACCATAACAATAATATTTCCATTTGCTATATCTTTTTGGTAAGCGTACAGAGGGTCATCGTCAGTGCTTGTAAACACCCTATCATCATAATCATCCGTAGAAAAAGTTTCTTTGATTCTTTCCCAAATCGACTGATGGTCTGTCCTATTTCCCTTAGCTGCTTCACCGGTAATAGCCTCATCAGTAGTTACTTCTACATCTGTAGTATTAGAAATCAAATTTCTAGCTTCTGCGCTACAAATTAATGTAATATCTTGTTTTTGGTAGCCTTTTCCTTGTAATTCTTTGACTGCTTCTACTGCCTCTTGCGACTTTGCATAGCTTCCAACAACTTGTCTTTTCATTCTTTCCCCTCCTCGTATTTACCATCTGTAAAAGACAGTTATATTATTATTGTAAGGTCTATGAAATCGATACTCAAACGATAGACCTTACAAATAAAGCTAAATTTTTTTCAATCTAATTGTAAGCCCCAAATTGCAATAACGATACCTAAAGTTAATAAGGCATCTTTTTCTTCCTTGATATCTAATACATAGGAATCTCTATAAGAAAACCATTTCTTTTTGAAAGAAGCAATTTCGTTGAATCCTGCTTTGATTTCATAATCCTCTTCCTCAACATCTCCTTTAATTTTCCAGTTTACTTTTTCAATTTCATAATCCGGTGCAACTAAATTTTTTATTTGTTTTACTGCAGCAATCTTTTCACCATTTTGATAAATATTGTATTTAGGGGAAAAGCCTATTTTTTTCTCTTCAATTGACAGGATCTCTTCCTCATTATGATCATAAATATGCACCTTATCCCCTATTGAGATCTGTTCATTTTTAATTTTATAAACCAGTTCATTTTGCTCATCTTGTACAATAAACTGATCTCGCCATGAAAATCGTTTTTCTTTAATATATAGCTTCATTATCGAAACACTTACTTTCGTTTTATTGAATAGGCTTCACTTTAATTATAATCATCCAATTAACTGTTAGCTACTCCTAAGCTAATTGTGAACATTTTTCCACACTATTTTATTTCGATTTTTTCTTTCTTTTAGATTATTCTCATTTAAAGTTTGATATGCTATGATGAACATATCAAATCTTATTGCTAATAGAGGTGAAACCATTTTGAAATTCGAACAAAATTACACTCAATTACAAAAACAGCAATTAACTATGACGCCCCAATTGCAACAGGCCATTCAAATGCTGCAATACAACCGTAAAGATTTAGTTGATTTTTTAAAACAGAAGTCCTTAGAAAATCCTCTCATTTCTATTTCAGTTAAATCAACACCAAAAACCCAAGGAACTTTACCACAAAAATACAACAGCAATCAATCCAGAACAGATCAATCAACTAATGGTTCTATATGGGATACACTAGCAGTGATTTCGACTACTTCTCTTTATTCCGCAGTTATCGATCAAATCCATTTATCTTTCAGAGAAACTACCTTACGTGATTTAATCATTTGGCTAGCTCAATACCTTGATAATAATGGCTATTTAACTCTTTCGTTGGAGGATGCCATCACTCGAACGAAAGCTGACCCACTTCAGTTACTCGATGCATTGACTCTTTTACAACAGTTAGAACCTGCTGGTGTAGGCGCTAGAAATTTGCAAGAATGCTTGATGCTTCAAACAGAACGAAATGATGAGGCCCCGGATCTTGCATATCTGATCCTTGAAGAAGAATTTGAAGCTTTTGCTAATCGGAAATGGGACCACATTGCAAAGCGTTATGCTATATCATTACATGATGTTCAAGAAGTTTCTGATTTTATTAAAACTCTCACACCTCATCCTGGAGCACTTTTTTCAAATGCTCCTACTCAATACATTCGCCCGGATCTATCTGTTAAGATAACCGATGATCAAAAAATTATAGTGAGTTCTGTTAAATCAGGTCTTCCAGTTATCGTTTTCCAAAAAGATTATTATGAGGAATTAAGCGTTATCAAGGATAAAGAAGTAGCTATATTTATAAAAGAAAAGCAATCTGAATATGAGTGGCTAAAAAACACCCTTATCCAACGGGAAGATACCATTCTTAAAATCGGTATTGCCATTGTACATGCACAAAAAGCTTTCTTTTTATCCGAGGATCATCCTATTCAATCCTTGATCCTTAAAACCATTGCTGAAGAGTTGGATATTCATGAATCGACAGTAAGCCGCGCCATCAATGGGAAATACATTACAACTGAATTTGGTCTATTTGAATTAAAGCACTTCTTTACAAATGCTTTGGTTACAACTTCTATCGAAGGTAATGGTTCCATTTCTTCTAACCAAATAAAGAAAAAAATCGAACTATTTATTCAAGAAGAAGATTCTAAGAAACCATTGTCAGATCAAAAACTTGTGGATCTCTTAAAGAAAGCTGGCATTGAAATATCTCGAAGGACTGTGACAAAATACCGTGAGGCTCTTTTTATTGCCAGCTCTCCAAAACGAAAGCGATTTGACTAAAAAAAGCATGGAATTTATCCAATAGAGGATAGATTCTATGCTTTTTAATTTTATTTAATATCAATAAATAAATAAAACTCGCTATTGTACTTGTTATTATAAAAATCAATTGACCTAAACACTATTTTCATTTCGGCTCGTTCATTTTCGGTTATTACAGTTGCTTCTTCTACAGTCAGTGTAGTTTCAGTTTGTGTAGTTGCAGCGATTTTGTCCATCGTCTCTTGAAGATCAATACTCAAAATCACGTTGTTATTTTCATCAGTTAAAATAAGATTCGTTTGCTCATCTTCCATCCCTGAACCAATTGTATACGATGAACCTTCAACCTTGAAACCAAGTGCTGAGATTTCACTTGAATCATAGTAAGAGTACGTAACCATTTTATCGTAACCTTCGATTGAAATTAGTTGATTTTGATTCCAATCCAACATTGCGTGATAAGAGTCTTGAGGTAACTGATTGCCCACAAAATCGATTCCATCATATATAGGTTTGAAACCGACCACCTCTTCAAATTGATAGTTCAATTCCTGTTCGTAAGTTTCTAGAAATGCTATATTTTTACTATAGTCCATGTTGGTTAAATAATGAATCGTTTGGCTGATTATGATTTTATCTTCTTTAGGAATATCAGCATTAGGAATGATGCTATTTCCTTCTAGCATTTGATTTTTTTCAAGTGTTTCCTTTAGTAAGTTAGTCTGTGATACTCGACTAACTGTAAAAGCATCTACTGGAGGTATTAAGGAAATCGTAGAAAGTACGATCAGCACAACCGCGACCCACCCATTCTTTCTTATAGGTAAGATACTAAAAATCAATCCTGCAATAACTGCGAATAATCCAAATAAAATGACGTAGTAGCGGCCATGTGTCAGTCCTGTTTCTTGGATCTTCAAAACGGATGAAATAGTTTGAAATAAAACGATTGGAACCAATACTTTTGGAAAAATTTTTCTGAAGAGAACAGCTGATTTAGTCTCTATGTTGCTCGCTAAAAGATACACGACAATGACGGTGATCGAATAAGAAACCAACATCGGCTCTAATAAATTATTTGTCCAAAAATCACCTGTGATATTCTGTAAAAGGTAAATTAATAAGATAATCGTGAAAATTGCTGTTAACGGGATAATGATATATGAAATCAATAGTTCAAGTACTTTAGGAACAGAAATGTCTTCTTTTATTTGTTCCTGCTTAGCGGTGATTTTTTCAGGCGTTAGAGTGGATTCGTCTTTTTTGCTCACATACAATGGGGTATAGGATAGGAAAAAAATAGGTGAAAAAAGTGAACCAATTAAATTAAAGCTATGCAGATTTACTTTTCCATCTACTGAGAACAATAATTGATCAACAGCTACAATAATCAAACTAATACCTGCGAATAAAACCATCGTAAACAACAAGGTTATAAACAACGCCTTAAAGGCAGAAAGATAACTCTGATTAAATGTGACCGTATTTTTTATAGTGGGGATCCACATAAACGCAATCGTGAGTATAAAGATAATAATGCCTGTTTTAACATACATTTCAAGATCATAATCAGATGATGTTCCAATAGTATAATAGTATAAAACAGTCAAAAGAAGTGTCCCGACCATCAACACTATCCGTTGATACGTCTTTTCAAAGAAACGTTCATACAGGTGTTGAGCCACCACACTTAAAAATACACCAACAATAAAGCTATACAAATATCTCGTGTAATCATCGGTTTCTTGTTGAATCAAATAAGCATTGAGCCCGGCAATAGCTACTAAAAATATGACAGTGAGCGGATAGCGTCTGATTGCTTGAATAAGTCCTTGAAATTTGTCCTGTATTATCTGTACTAATTTCATGATTGACCCTCCTTTTCAAAAAAAGTCTTTAACCTAGCTTAATTCTTACTTACTCTTATTATGGAGCCATGTTCAATCTTCTGTCAACAATTAGCTATGCTTTTTAAATATAAAAAGACGGAACATATCCCCCTTCTTTTTTTTAGTAGTAGCGTTCATTTTTCGCGTTTACCCATCAATATATAGTATAATGGCAACGAATCTGAATGAGCATCTTTTTATAGAGAGGAAGGAGTTACACGTATGGAATTTATCCGCAATTTTACTGAATCATACCCCTTACTAGTTAATATTATCTGGTTTCTTTTATTCTTTATTATTCTTTATCTGTCACGTCGCTTTATTTTGAATCGTCTGTACGAAAATTTAAAAAACTCAGGCCATTGGTACGTTACTCGGAAAATTGCTCGTTGGCTAAATAACCTTGTTTTATTTATCCTATTTATGTATATCTTTGGTAGGAACCTTACTGGACTTTCGACAGCAATCGGCCTAGCTGGAGCTGGAATTACATATGCTTTACGAGAAGTAATCATGAGCATTGCAGGATGGTTTGCGATTTTATTTGGTGATTTTTTTGAAACAGGCGATCGTGTTCTCTTAGGAGGAATCAAAGGAGATGTCGTGGATATCGGTGTACTGCGAACCACCTTAATGGAAATTGGAGAATGGGTAAATGGTGATCAATACACAGGTAGAATCGTTCGTGTTGCAAACAGTTATATCTTTAGCTCGCCTGTATACAACTATACCGCTAATTTCAAGTTTTTATGGGATGAAATCATGATTCCATTGCGCTTTGAAAGTGATATGAAGTTAGCCAAAACTGTTTTATTAGAAATAGTGGAAAAGCATACCGGACAATATAACAAAGAAGCTGTTATTGCTTGGGAAAATATGAAGAGACGTTACAAGCTAGAAGATGCTTCTTTAGATAGTCAAGTTTTTCTTTCTTTTAACGACAATTGGGTAGAAATAAGCCTCCGGTATGCAGTTGACTACCGAGAACGCCGTATCGTAAAAGACAAAATTTTTTCGGAAATCCTCCAACGATTTAAACAAGAAGGAGCACGCCTAGAAATAGCATCTGAAACGCTTGAAGTGTTTTCTAGTAGCAGTACGAAAATGAAGTAACTGAAATTATTTTTAACAATTCTAGAAACTTCAGCGTATCCAGACTGATCTGTTGATACGTTTGAACGATTTATTAAAGAAGGCAAAATATGATACGAAAAAAAATTAATTGGTCATAATAGATCATATAAAAAAAGACCGGGAAATTTCCCAGTCTTTTTTTATATGATTCATTTATTTAATCTACGTAATCTGTTTGATTTTTATTTAACCATGAGTACAGCATTCCAATCATCAATGCTCCTCCAACATAATTCCCTAGGAAAGCCACGATCAAGTTTACCGTTACAGCACTAAACGTCATACCAGGGACTGTTCCGCCAGAAGCAAAAAAGGCTAATGAAAATGAAGAGAAATTGGCAATAACGTGTTCAAAGCCTAGGTAAGCAAAAATGAAAATGATGAAGATCATCGCAATAATTTTACCAGCATCATCTTTCATTCGTATCGTACAATAAACGGCTGTATTAACAATAATATTTGCGAAAATACCTTCTGAAAAGACTTGTACAGGTGTTTTAGCTAGTTTTCCGGCTACCGCAGTAAACAGGAAATGGTCGCTTGGCAATGCGTGAAACTTATATGTGAAAGATATAACTAAACTTGCAATAATTCCGCCGATCAAGTTGAATAACACACAATAAAATAAGATTGCTAAAGCTTTTTTAGGTTTCAACCACTTTCTTTGCATTGCAATTGTCATATACATCATATTTGATGTGCCTAATTCTGCATTCATATAAATAATCATAACTAGCGACCAACTAAACATAAATGCGTAAAGCATTTTTCCTAATCCAGGGGCGATCTCTTCGCCTGATTGTCCGATCATAACCGCAACTGCTGTTCCTAATGTTAAGAATAAACAAGCTAACATCGCACGGACAAAATAACGTGACTTGCTATTATCGTATAAGCTTTGCTTTTTCATAACACTTTTTTCAATATTGTACATTAAACCTGTATTTTGTGTTTCCATTACTTTCCTACCACCTTTTTAATTTGTTATCTTTTTAACAATATTACCATTATACTTCATTGAAAAACATTTTTGGGAAGAAATGCGTTTTCATAGCTTAATTTTTTTAATGAATGTTAAAATTAATCAAAATTAATTTTATTTTTGTAAAGGCTAGTTGAATTATTTTCTGATAATAGTTCAATTTCCAAAAATAAAACGACACTAAATAAATCAGTGTCGTTTCTTCCTTACTTGTTATATTCTCTTTACTCCTTCTACAATCCATACATAGTCATTCATTTGTTGAACAGAAGCGTTGAATCCTGCTTGATCAAATAAAGTTAATAACGTTGGAATAAGGGAATAGTATTCCCTTTCTAGGTCATCTGCTAATGCGTAAAACTTCTTTTCTTTAGCCTGTTCAATTTTTTGTTCAAGGGCTTCTTGAGATTCAAACATCGTATCTGCAAAAATAATCTTTCCGCCCTCTTCAAGTTCATCAGCATACTTTTTCAAGGAAGTTTCTTTTTCCTTGTCTGTCAAATGATGAAACACATAAGAACTAACAATTGTATCAACTGATTTTGTCGGTTTTGGGTAATGCTGTAAATCGCCGTCATAAATAATGACCCCACTTGGTAATTTCTTTTTAGCTATTTTACGCATTTCTTTAGATGGTTCTATTGGAAAAACCCATTTCTCTGCCATAATTAATTGCTGAGTCAAATTTCCAGTCCCTATCCCAAATTCTAAAATATTCTTTCCACTTCTTTGAACTATTTCTTTCAAAATACTGCTGTATCCTTCAAAAACTGATTTATATTCAGGATCGTTTCCTTCAACAAAATTATCGTAATCACTCGACCAGTCTGTAAAAATTTCTAAAAATTCACGTCCCATGATTTCTATTCTCCTTTGTTGTTCGTTACAAACGCTAATGCTTGATCCAAGTCTTCTATTAGATCCTCTACATCTTCTAAACCAACAGATAAACGAACCAATTCATCTTTTATACCTGATTTTAAACGAACTTCTTTTGGAATAGATCCGTGTGTCATCAATGCAGGGATTTCAATCAAACTTTCAACTGCTCCCAAGCTTTCAGCTAGCGTAATAAGCTCTAATTTTTCGACAAAGTCTTTAGCTGAAAAGCCTTCTTTTAATTCAAATGAAATCATTCCACCAAAGCCACTCATTTGTTTTTTAGCAATTGCATGTCCTTGGTGATTTTCTAATCCTGGGTAATAGACTTTTTCAATACTCGAATGATTGATTAAGTATTGCACCACTTCATGAGCATTTTTTTCATGTTCTTCCATTCTAATGCCTAAAGTTTTGATCCCTCTTTGTAAAATCCAGCTATCTTGCGGCCCTAAAATCCCACCAATTGCATTCTGCAAAAATCCGATTTTATCAGCAAGTTCTTCCTTATTTGTTGTAACTAATCCAGCAACAATATCGCTGTGTCCGCCTAAATATTTAGAAGCACTATGAACGACAATATCTGCTCCTAATGTAAGTGGGCGTTGGTGATAGGGCGTAGCAAATGTGTTATCAACAATAATTATTAAGTTAGACTCTTTTGCAATTCTAGCTACAGCCTCAATATCGGTTATCTTCAGTAATGGGTTGGTTGGTGTTTCTAAAAAGATTGCTTTAGTTTCTGGAAGAATAGCCGGTTCAATAGTTCTTAAATCACTTGTATCTACCATTGTAAAAGTTATTCCAAGATGGACAAGCACTTTATTCATTAAACGGTAGGTTCCTCCATAAACATCATCGCCCACAATAATATGGTCTCCTTTAGAAAATAAAGACAACACAGTATGTGTACCTGCTGAACCTGACCCAAAAGCAAAACCTCTAACGCCTTCTTCTAAGTCCTTGATTAATTCTTCTACTGCAAAACGAGTAGGATTTCCTGTTCTTGAATACTCATACCCTTTGTGTTTGCCTACTTTTTCTTGTTTATAGGTTGATGTTTGGTGAATGGGTACATTTACCGAGCCTGTCGCTTCATCATGACTAATACCACCGTGGATTAACTTTGTTTTCATTTTCATTTTTGACACTCTCCTATTGATATATTTTTTTACTTAAGTAACGCTCACTGCTATCTGGAAAAACTGTAATGATCGTGCTTCCTTCTGGCAATAATTTGGCTTCTCTTAAACAGGCTGCAAACGCTGCTCCACTTGAACTCCCTACAAACAATCCATTTGTTGCTGCTAATTGTTTAACATAATAAAAGGCTTCTTCATCAGAAATTGTATAGACGTGATCAATCAAGGATTTGTCTAAAAAATTGGGTATAAATTCCATTCCTATCCCTTCTGTTTTATGACCGTGAGCAGTTCCGCCACCTAAAATTGAGCCCTCAGGTTCCACAATAGTTGTACGGATTGCTGGATTCTTTTCTTTTAAATAAGCTGCCGCTCCAATAAAGGTTCCTCCACTACCTGCCCCAGCTACAAAAGAGTGGATTGCGTGACTAGGTATATCTTTTATAATTTCTGGTCCAAGGGTTTCATAATAAGTTAGTGGATTCGCTTGATTTTCAAACTGCATCGGAATGTAGCTATTTGTAATTTCTTCAGCTAACGACCTAGCTTTTTCTATGGCACCGATCATCCCTTTTTCAGAAGGTGTAAAAATCAATTTCGCTCCAAGTGCCTTCATTAATTCTTGTTTTTCTTGACTAAATTTTTCTGGTACTGTAAAAACGACTCTTAAGCCAGATTCTTGTGCTGCTAGAGCTAAACCAATACCTGTATTTCCGGCGGTAGGTTCAATAATTGTTGTATCTTTATTTATCAATCCATTATTAAAAGCAGTTTTTATTAATTTGACTCCTAATCGATCTTTGATGCTTCCTCCAGGATTGAACATTTCTAATTTTGCAAATATTTTGCTATTTTTAGGCAGTTCAAACCCTTGAATTTCTAGCAATGGTGTATCTCCTATCAAATCTTGTATTTTTCTAAACAACATATTTCTTCTCCTTATCTTCATTCATACTTTAAAAAAATGGACAAAAAAAGTACATGAGTTTTCACACTCATGCACAAATCATCTAACTTAATTTAGTTTCTTCTAATTGAAATCTATTTCAATACACCTAATCATTATTTTAGTAGCAGCAATCCATTGAGTATATCAAATAGTTGTATTTACAAAAAAGAAGAAGTCCTATTAAAAGATGATACTTGTCGACATGAGTGGTTTATACAACATAAACAACAACACACGTCTAAACGGTTCATCTTTTTCATCAGGGCTTCTTCCTTTCTTAATTTATTTTTTTAAAAAATGTAAGAGAGACTCTTACATCTTTGTAGTCATATCTTATCAATACCTTTTTTATTTGTCAACCATAACTAAAAAAAGGTAAAGGACCTAAACCAATCGCGTATCTTTTAAAAAGCTCATTTATAAAAGGCTACGATTTACAATAGATTTTATTTTTAAGAGACTATTGAATAAAAAATATGATGAATTAATTAAAAGTAGTTGGTATTTTTTAAAGAACGCAGTGTAACTTTTGTTATTGAGAAAGAGTCTCCTTATCACTATGTCAATAGTAACGTCCAAAACTCCATGCACATCAATTATATTGGGGATGAATAACTATTAGCTTATTTTCGTATCTTCATTACTGATGACGGCAATGTTCTTATAGTACGTATTTTAATTACAGAAAAAACTTAGAATAGATCTTGCACATACATTATTCTACAACACGTTAATATACTGCAACAAACAGTAAGCAAAAAAAACAGAAAAGGCAATTGAATTAAATTCTAAAAACAATATCAAAGATTTCAAAGCTAAATTTGGATTTAAAGAAGTCTCTGATTCATACATTGATTCCGGTAATGTACATGTTACTGGAATCAAGCAACTCTTGATAAAAGTCGTTTCAGACTTAGTTTTTCAAACCATTGCATACAAGTCTTCTGCGGTAACAAAATTTTCTATCAGCGTCGCCTTTTTTTCTTCGCCGGTTGTTACTAACAAGCACGACGGCGTCCCTATTATTCCTAAAGATTTTGAGATTTTTTGATCAGCTAGAAAAAGTTTTTGAACAAATGGAGAATGAAGATCCGATAGAAACATATCGATATCTAAATTTGACTTTTTTGCCGAATCAAGTAATAGCGATTTTGACAATGGTTCTTTTTGCTTCAACATCTTACGCTGAATGTTCATCAAAAATTTTCTACCCTTCTTTTTACCCTGTATAGTAGCTGCAATAAAGGCTAGCGATAGATGGTAACTATCATTATGAAGCTTGTTCCATAAAGCAGTACTTTCAGGCGCTAATTGATTTTTTATCATATAACTATAGAGTGTATAGATATTATGATAAGTAAAAATAGTTATTTGCGCATTTTTTTTATAGGTGTCAATAAACTTAAATGCTTCTTCTTCCATCTTCAATGAAGCAAGACTGATTGGATTAATAAATAAGAACAATTCAACTTGCTTAGTACTTTCTACCATAAATAATTCCCCTCAATTCCATACTATCTTATGTTTCTATCATAACAGTAAACAAGTTTCACAAAAAATCATTTGCTCAATACTGCTTTTAGTATGAAATTCGAGAGCTTCATTCTTTCAACCTTCCAGTTATTTTATTCATCTAAAAAAATAAAAGGGATATGAGTTTTATCTCATCCCTTTTATTCTGTCAACTCATATTTAATTATTTTTGATCAAATCTTCGTAGAAAGCGACTTTTGTTGCGTTTTGATAAGGAAGTAACCATATTAACCCTATACCTAAAGATAAAACGGATAAGATCCCCCAGCCTATAAAACTTAAATCCAATACAAAAAGGCGCCATTTATGACCCTTCATCAAGTTTTTACTTTCCGTAATACAGTCTAGCGAAGAAATTTTTTCATTTGATAATTGCTTAGAACGATCTTTATAAATTAAATATGCTTGTGAATAAGCATATGATTTAATGATTCCTGGAATAATAAATAACAGGCTCCATAACGTGATAAAGATAGTGGATATAACATAGATAAGCAATACTCTAAGAAAATACTTTTTAGAAAATACTTGCAGTCCATCTTTTATTGGGTGGATCTTCATACTAGGATTTCTGAACCAGTCTAAAAATGTAAATGATATACCTACTGTAAAAAGTGTTGATAGCATTGCACTACCGACATTACTTGTTCCATTTCCATTTCCATCATCAGACATCATAGAACTATTTACCCAACTGCCAAATTCAGTATCCGAATAAAGAACTAATGCAATTATGAACGCTGCAAATACTAATGTAATAACTATCAGAATTACTGTTGGAATAAAATTTAATAAAATAGCATCTTTCCATCTTCCTTTAAGCAATTTTTTCGTATCGTATTTTAATTCTCTACTCGTTTTATAGTTTTTCATTTCTTATGGTCTCCTCAGATAGAAAATTTAGAAGCTATATCGTATAGTGTTTAGAGCTAAAATAAATTTATTATGGAATGTTAATTAAAAAGCACGACCCAATGTTAGTCTCTTATAAAGACTTATCTTCTGTTTTCGATTGTTTTCCCATAATGAATTTTTTTAAGTTAGTTTTATAATAGTCTTTATAAGAACTGATATCACTTTGCAGTAATTTTAATCCTATTTTAAAATACAATGGTATTTTTTTATCGCTATCGATTTCTTCTTGATAGCGCTGGATATCTTGTTGAAGTCTCTCTCCAAAAACTTTGGTATTTATAGATTCAGGAGCTTGACTTAATTTATATCCAACAGAATTAATACTCTCTATCAGCTTTTGTAGGCCTTCATGTTTTAATTCAGGAAAATCTTTTTTTATTAAAGCATATAATTGTTCAGTCTCAGTTAGAATATCATAATATTTTGGTGAAAAAGTGCTACTGACAATAGTGTTTGATCTTCTGATATAATGATAACCAACAGTAGTCGTCACAATTGTCTTGCTAGATATTTTAGCAAGTTTATAAGTCGTCACAATATCTTCAAAAATTTTTCCTTCTGGAAAAGAAACTTTATGAAATAAACTATGGTGATAGATTTTATTCCACGTATAAAAAGCTACTCCTGAGGAACTGAATATCAATTTAATTAGTTCTTTCGGCTCAATAATAATTTTATCCTTACTGCGTTTTTTAGGGACACTGATACCACCGTATACTTTATCAAAATTCATTACATACATGGTCATATCTGGATGTTGAACTTTTTCTTTATAGAAATTCAAAAAAGCCTCTTTATCAAATCGATCATCGCTATCGATAAACGCATAGAATTCACCAGAAGCCGATTTTATTCCTTGATTTCTAGCGGCCGATAATCCTTTATTTTCTTGATGGACAACTTTAATACGCTCATCCGTTTTTGCTAATAAATCACAAATTTCCGGTGAACTATCTGAAGAACCATCATTGATCAAGATGAGTTCAAAGTCGCTATATTGTTGTTGTAAAACGCTTTTCACTGCATCTCCTAAAGTTGCGCTTGTATTATATACAGGCATAATGACACTTAGCAACATATTCTTTCCTCCTTGAATACTTTAAACCACTTTTTTTGCTAGGTTATTCTTCAAGCTTTGTTACCCACTTAGAGAATTAACATCATTATTAAATTGCTTTGACACTTCCTCCATCAATCATCAAAGCCGATCCTGTAACATAGGAATTTACATCTGAAACTAGAAAAACAACAAACTTTGCAAATTCCTCTGGCGTTCCATAGCGGCCAAGCGGAATTGATTCTTGTGTTTTTTTTGCTATTTCTTCCTTAGAAACATTCTGTTTTTTGGCTATTATTTCATCTAACATCGCGATCCTATCAGTTGCAATTCGTCCTGGTGCAACAGTATTCACTAAAATATTGTAAGGTCCTAACTCCTCTGCTAACGTCTTGCTAAGACCCAAAACACCAAGACGAAATGTATTCGATAATATCAACCCTGAAATCGGTTGTTTGATCGATGAAGAGGCGATATTAATGATTTTTCCACCGTTCTCTTTTAAATCTGGTAAAACTTCACGAATAGCGCGAATATAACTCAATAAATTCAGTTGAAAAGAATTTTCCCAATCTTCATCTGAAAATTCTTCAAAAGAACCCGTTGGTGGTCCACCAGCGTTATTGATAAGGATGTCGATGGAACCGAATACTCTTTTCGTTTCTTTTACGAGTTGCTGAATATCTTCTTTTTTAGTAATATCAGCAGTGTAGAAAGAGACTTTCCCTTTTCCAATTGCGTTTAATTCTTCTTGAACTTTTCTTAATTTTTCAGTATTCCGGCTAGAAATCATCACATTTGTTCCTTCTCTTACCAATTCAGTTGCTACTGCTTTGCCTAATCCTTGACTTGAAGCCATTACTAATGCTGTTTTACCTGCCAAATTTAGATCCACTAAAAACGCCTCCTTTAATTCATTCATTGTCTTTTCGTCTCATTTCATTTTTTCATAACTTAACACAAATGTAAACTTTTACCTTAAAGTATTCTTTAAAAGCCTCTTTCTTTCTTTCTTTCTTCTAATTAATGAGGGTGGTATACTTTCATTACCAATGAAAAGGTTCTCACAGCGTATACTACTAGATGGAGCAGATCCTATTTTATTCATTATAATAGTTATAATTTTAATTTCTTCTCCATCGTTTCTCCATAAATTCACATTATACTATTACATATAGCTAATTAAGGGGGAATTATAGTGAAAAAGAATAAGCTTATTGCACTATTCCTATTTTCTTTGCTTTTATTAATTGTTGTATCTATTACTTTAATGCTAAACTTCAACCAAATAAATCGTCTTTTGACCAATAACGAGAACAGAACTGGAATGTTCAACACTGATACAAATCCCATGATGGGAAATAATCAGATGAGATCAAATAATACAGCTGATATTATCAATGATTCTCAGATCCAGAATAAACTCAAGCTGCCGCCTCTTTTGGAAAGTGACCAAGAAACTTCAACAGATATTTTTTATACACTAACGACCCAATCAGGAACAACAGCATTCAAAGATGGGCCTTTAACAGAAACATATGGGTATAATGGTTCCTATCTCGGTCCTATTTTACGTATCCGTAAAGGTCAAAATGTCCATCTTACTACCATCAATAAATTGAATGAGAATACTTCTTTTCATTGGCATGGTTTAAAAATACCCTCCAACGTTGACGGTGGTCCACACAGTCCCATTCAGCCTAATGGAACAGCAACTGTTGATTTTACAGTGATGCAAGAAGCTGCTACTTTGTGGTTTCATCCCCATCCTGAAGGTCTTACTGGTGAACAGGTCTATAATGGATTAGCTGGATTAATTTATATCGAAGATGAAAATTCTGATGCATTGGATCTTCCAAAAGATTATGGCGTAAATGATTTTCCAATCATAATTCAAGATCGCTTCTTTGACGAAAACAATCAATTTAATTATGAAGATATCCGAAATATAAATGGTACTCAAGGAGACACCTTATTAGTGAACGGAACCATAAGCCCTTATATAGAGGTGAAAAACGAACAAATAAGGTTACGTCTTGTCAATGGTTCAAATGTGCGCAATTATCAGTTAAAATTATCGAATGAAGAAATTTTTTCTCAAATAGCCTCTGATGGAGGGTTTCTAAATGAACCCATACAGATGGATACTCTTCAGTTAGTTCCTGGTGAAAGAGCCGAAATTGCAATAGATCTGAGTGATTATAAAAATGGAAATATGCTACAATTAATGGACGAAAATGCTGAAGTCCTTTCCATAAAGATTGTGGAAGAAATAGATCCTGACGGTACACCATTACCTAAAACTTTAAATGACATATCAACTAATTTTGATAATGTTTCTGTTCCAGATAAAGAAATGACCTTCAGTGGGATGGGGACTATGGTCGCTATCGATGGGAAACAGTTTGATATGAATCGGATAGATCTGCGGGCAAAAAAAGGAATCACAGAAATATGGGAAATAACTAATTTAAATGCTATGATGAGTGGAATGATACATCCCTTTCATTTGCATGGTGTTCAGTTCAAAGTATTAGACCGGAATGGGGAAATTCCACCTCTAAATGAACAAGGATGGAAAGATACGATTGCATTATATCCAGGGGAAACTGTTCGTATCGAAGTTGAGTTTTCAAAAGAAGGCATTTTTATGTACCATTGTCATATTCTTGAGCATGAAGACAATGGAATGATGGGACAAATAATTGTAGAATAATAGTCATAAAGAATTACAGAGTGAACAATGGAGGCAGGAAAATTTGAAAATATTAATTGTAGATGATGAACCCAAGATATTGGATATTGTAGAAGCTTACCTCAATGTAAAAAAGTTCCAAGTATTCCGAGCTTCCAATGGAACAGAAGCGATGGAAAAATTTGAGTTGGTACAACCGAATTTAATCGTGTTGGATCTTATGCTGCCTGATATATCTGGAGCGGTCATTTGCCAAGATATACGAAAAACATCTGATGTTCCTATTATTTTGCTGACTGCTAAGTCAACAGAAAAAGATATTTTAACCGGCTTACAAATGGGCGCTGATGATTATATAGTTAAACCTTTCAGCCCCAAAGAGTTAGTGGCACGTGTAGAAACTGTTCTACGTCGCTCAGCTTCTCCAGTTGTAACCGAAACTAAGTGGTCATTTGATAAAGGAATGTTGGTAATTTATCCTGAAAACAAACAGGTTTTTAAAAACCAACAGGAAATTATATTAACACCTACTGAATTTGAAATATTAGCACTACTAACGTCTCATCCAAAGCAAGTATTTTCTAGAGAACAATTATTAGAAAGTGTGAAAGGACTTGAATTTGATGTTCTCGATCGTATTATTGATTCTCATATCAAAAACTTGCGCCAGAAAATTGAAGATAATACACGACAGCCTTATTTTATATTGACAGTTTACGGCATGGGTTATCGATTTGGTGGGAGAAAAGATGAATCGTACAATTAAATGGCAGTTTATATTTTCTTTTGTTTCTATTTCTTTCATTATAATTGGCGCATTTAGTTTGATGACACTAAGTCTAATGGATAATCACTTTGCAAAATATGTTGCTGAGAGACAAGAGTCTGAACTAACAGAATATACTACTGGTTTAGAAAGACTTTACAACGAAAATGGGGAGTGGCCTGCTACTGCTGATTTTGATCTCATAGGTTTAGAGTCATTGCATAATTCGATTATCTTGAAAGTATATGACAATGAAAAAAATTTACTCTGGAGTCCTACAGCCTCAGCTATGATGGGAAATAAACAAAACATGCAGGGAAATGCTCCAAATATGGGGAACATGATGGAAGCAATGGAAAATACCCCTATTGAAAAAACCGTTCCTTTATTTAATGATGAACAAAAAATTGGAGAAGTTCTTATCAGTTACATGGGACCCACAGCTTATTCAGAACATGACGCTTTATTTATTGCAGATATGAAAAATAATCTTATCATAGCAGCAATTGCAGCATTAGTTCTTTCTTTCTTTTTTGCTGCTTTGGTTACAAAAAAAATAAGTCGGCCAATAGTGAGAGTAAAAGACTTTACAAGAGAAATTGCTAAAGGAAACTACACAAGTTCGTCTCCTGAAAAAACAGATATCAAGGAAATAGATGAACTAATTGTATCCGTAAATGATCTCTCTATTCAACTTGAAAATCAGCAAACTATCAGAAATCAATTATCTTCTGATATCGCTCATGAGATCAGAACCCCTTTAACAACTTTAAAAGGAAATCTGGAAGCTATGATAGATGGTATATGGGAAGTAACCGATGAACGACTTCAAAGCAGTTATGATGAAGTGAATCGTATCACTCGCCTTATAGGAAGTATTGATAAAATCAATGAGATTGAAAGTCACCAGGATATGTTAAACAAATCATCTTTCGATTTATATGTTCTTGCAGAAACTATTTTTTCTAATTTTGAAGCTCTTTTTGCTAAGAAAAACATTCGTTATTCATTAGATGGTGGTTCTCTATTCATTAATGCTGATAAGGATAAAATAAGTCAGGTCATTACCAATCTTTTATCAAATGCAATTAAATTCACACCTTCTGAGGGGAAAATAACACTAAAAATCAGTCAAGAAAAAAACCAAGCTTTATTAAGTGTAGCCGATACTGGAGAAGGCATTTCCCCAAAAGAAATCAATCATATTTTTGAGAGATTTTATATGTCTGACTTTTCAAGAAATAGTCTTCTAGGCGGTCAAGGAATTGGTCTATCGATCGTAAAAACCATTATAAAGGCCCATAAGGGAACCATAACGGTTAAAAGTGATCAAGGAAAAGGTTCTATATTTACCATTAGTCTTCCTATCACAAAATAGTGCCCATACAAAAAGCGTTACACTTTATCTAAAAAGTGTAACGCTTTTTGTGTAGGTACTAAATAGTCCTACATCAATATTTACCTTTATTGTAGATGTTTCTTTCGTTCCAAGTATTCTTCTTCAGAAATATTTCCTTTTGCATATTCTTTTTGAAGAACTTCCAAGGGTGTTTCTCTATCGTTACCTTTATTTTGTTGATTGAAGAATAATTTTGCGCCTAGAAGAACTACTACAACTAATAATAGAATCCAAAAAAAGCCTATATATATCATAGATCCCATTCCGCCTCTACTAAAAAAATTAAAACATTCAAACATGACTGTTCCTCCTTTTTCTTATCAGATTTCTTCATTAGATCTAAGCTCTTTTCAGTCTAGCACACTATTGAAAAAACAAATACTAACAGGCTCTATGATGACTCATACAAACATTACCTGATTACTAATTACCATTACTGTTCATTTGTTCATTGATGTATTCAATCAATTAGGCTTATCAAAGATCATAGTAAATAACTTCTGATCATTTGGCTTCTTACTTTATTACTATATACCTTAAATGTGTGGATTTTATGTAGTTGGATTAAATTTCATTCTTATACAGCTTCTACACTTGTGTTAAAAAACAAACCGAAAAATCACAGTATATTAGTAAACCATCTAGCTATTTCAACTCATAATTTTGGCACTTGTATTTACTGACTGATTTAAAAATAAAAAGTTACCTAGAGTATTTTTGAAAAAAAGCAGATTATTCATGCTTTTTCCATATATTCTCCGGATAACTTTTATTTTCGATCCCTTTTTAATTCTATCATGGTCAAACATTATCGATTAAGAAGGATCAAAGTCGATTTATCGTAATGACTATTTAATCAATTCGTAGATAGCTTCTGCGTAAATACTCATTGCATTCATCAAATCATCAATTGCCATAAATTCATTGTCTTGGTGCATGGTGTCGATACTATTAGGGAACATAGCTCCAAAAGCTACTCCACGTTCCAATAAGCGTCCGTAAGTACCGCCGCCAATCGTTTTTTCGTGAGCTTCTAATCCAGTTTGTCTTTGGTAAACATCTAATAATGTTTTGACTAATGGATCTTCAGCAGATACATAATGCGGCATTTGTTCTCTCCCACGGCTTAACGTTACACCAAAACCAGCTAGTTTATGTTCCATTTTAATTTCAATTCCTTCAGGGGATACACCTTTAGGAAAACGGATATTCACTGCAATCAATCCGCCCTTTTCAGGAGTGAATGTGAATATTCCTAAATTCATTGTTAAGTCTCCCATAACATCATCGATGTGATTCAATCCCAATTTTTCAGCTTTAGTGTCTTCATGTAAATATTCAGCTGTTAATTGCAAGTAATTTTTAACATCTCCGCCAAACGAATGACGATTTAAAAATGCGGCTAAATAAGTACCAGCATTTACGCCTAAATGTGGTGCCATACCGTGAGCAGCTTTTCCTCCTACTTCAATCGTGACTTTAGTACCTTCTACTTTTATTGTGCCAGTGATTGGAGAAACTTCAATAAAATCGTAAAAGTCTTTTTCGATTTGGTCAGCTTCTTCACTTGTAAATACAGCCGTAGCATCTTGCGGAACCATGTTTTCACGCATACCAGCATCAAAACTCAACAATTCATTTTTTCCGCCTTTATTATTCCCTTTTGTATTTATATAAATAGTAAGATTTCCTTTTTCACCATTAATAATTGGGAATTCTGCATCTGGTGAAAAACCAAAGTCTGGAGTTGGTTCATTCGCTAAATAATGGTCCATACACATCCAGCCGCTTTCTTCATCTGTTCCAATAATAAAGCGAATTTTTTTAGAAACAGGTAAATTTAAATCTTTGATCATTTTCAAGGCGTAATAAGCAGCTACACCAGGACCTTTATCATCACTAGAGCCTCGAGCATATATACGACCATCTTTGATCACTGGGCTAAATGGATCAGTTTCCCAGCCTGTTCCAACAGGTACAACATCAACATGAGCAAAAACGCCCATTGTTTCATCACCGTCACCGTATTCAATATGTCCAGCTAAGTTTCCTACATTTTTAGTCACAAATCCATCTCGTTCACCTAAAGCTAAAAAACTTTCTAAAGCTGCTTTTGGTCCAGGTCCTACTGGAGCATCAGCTGTAGCTTTGCTATTATCGCGTACACTGTTTATTTTAAGTAATTCTATTAAGTCTGCTAAAAAATCTTCTTTTCGAGCAGCAGCTTCTTTCTTCCAATCAATTGCCATCTATTCAACACTCCTTAATATTTTATCAACATATCTATCATATCACTTTTTCTTTCCAAGACCAACGCCTAGTCCTATTTTTTTGCTGTCTACACCCTAGAAAAAGATTCGTGCAAAAACTAACCATTAGTTCTATAATCAATGGGAATCACTACAAAAATTTTAGTCGTTATTGGGAGGGTCTTAAGTGAAAGAAATAAATCCAGAAGCCATTCATGGCATGATTCCAAAAAGAAAGAAAGATAGTTATAAAGCTGATTATGGTCGTGTGCTTGTTATAGGTGGAAATGAAGATATGGGTGGGGCCATCATTCTTACCGCTAGTGCAGCGGTTTACAGTGGTGCTGGGTTGGTTACCGTTGCAACAGCTAAAGTAAATCATACAGCTTTGCATGCTCGGCTTCCAGAAGCGATGGTTTTTGATATGTATAACGAAGATTGCTTGCTTAAAAAACTTTCAACAGCGACCGTCATTGTCATTGGTCCTGGATTAGGTCTTTCTTCTGAATCATTAGCCATTCTAAAATCCGTTTTAAAGACCGTCACAAAAGAACAACGCTTGATCATTGATGGCAGTGCGATCACTTTAATGGCTAAAAACAACTTGAAAACACCAGTTGCTATAACAACTTATACACCTCACTTAGGTGAGTGGCGAAAGCTCTCTCACTTAAAGCCGGCTGAACAAAATGAGACCTTAAACATTCAAGCTAGAAAAGAATTAAAGGCAGCGGTCGTTTTGAAACAATCCCGAACAGAAATTTATTTTTTAGATGAAGTTTGGAAGAATACTCATGGGAATCCCGCAATGGCAACTGGCGGTATGGGAGATACGTTAGCTGGTATGATTGCTGGATTTAGTGCTCAATTTAAGAATAATCGTTCTGCTATCATCACTGCTGTCTTCCTACACAGTAAGATTGGAGACGATTTAGCTAAAAAGCAATATGTTGTTCTCCCATCTCAAATTATCGAAAGGATTCCTACTGAGATGAAGGAATTTTCTACTATGTTTATTTTTTGATCTACTATTAAAGGGAAAGACTGGTCTATTCACTAGCCCTCTTTCCTTTTTTTTATAGGGTAAGCCATCTGTACCGTATTAATTGTAATCTCTTTTTTTTCCAAGTATACTCAATTATAATAAAACCGTTAAACTAATTGAGGAGTGGTATATATGGTAAAACGTATTATTGGAAGTTATCGATCTGAAGCAACATCTTTACAAAAAATCGATCAGTTGTTGACTGAAGGCTACTCAAAAGAGTCTATTACCTTAGTAACTAATCCTAATACAAAAAAAACCATACAAAGCCAAACTAACGTAGCGATAGTCATTTTATCCTCTGTATCAAAAAAAGAGGAGCTGCATTCAGTAATCCCTGATGAAGAAATTTTAGTTGATTACAAAAAAGCAATTGAAAAAGGGAGTACTCTTATTCTTGTAGACGAACTTCCCCATTTCGACGATGCTGCAGGGATTAATCCGACTGCTTCTGATCTCGCTGCTGAAGATGATCCTCTTAGTTCATCCATAGGTAGAAACCAAAAACTTTCTATTAGGACCCAGCATCTAGATTACGACGATGAAGATTTAATCACAGATATCAATACAGATGGGGACTTAGAGATCGAAGACGATTTTCCTCCTACAGAGTCGCCTGATAGAACCGATTTTTATTAAAAAATTTAAAAACCAAGGAATTGAGATCACCGTCTCGATTCCCTGGTTTTTTCTTCATCAATCAGTTAGTGAATCCAATTCTGCTTTTGTTAGTTGTCTGTAATCCCCTAATTCTAATGTTTCATCTAGTTGCACATTTCCCATAGACAATCGTTTCAAATAACTAACAGACTTATCTACTGCTTCAAACATACGCTTTACTTGATGAAATTTCCCTTCATGTATCGTGACTCGAATAATGGACTGTTCTTTCTCAAAATCTATTGATACGATTTCTAAATGAGCTGATTGGCAATTAAAACCATCATCCAACGTTATGCCGATCGCAAATTCTTGAATATCTTTTTCCTCTACTATACCCTCAATGATCGCTTCATAACATTTATCCACATGCTTCTTTGGTGAAAGCAAGTTATGCGCTAACGTTCCATCATTGGTTAAAATCAATAAGCCCTCTGTATCCTTATCTAACCTTCCCACTGGAAACGGGTCACGCAATTGGTCTTGCGGCTCTAAAAGATCAATTACTGTTTTATGAACATTGTCTGTTGTTGCGCTAACGACTCCTTGCGGTTTGTGCAACATAAAATAAACAAATTCATGGTATTCAATCTCTTCACCCGCAACGATGATCGTATCTTTCTCCGGATCCACTTGCATTTTACCCTCTTTTTCAATAAGTCCATTTACAGTTACCACTTTTGCTTTTAATACACCTTTTACTGTTTTTCTTGTTCCAAAGCCCATATTGGCCAATAATTTATCTAATCGCATTTACTTTGCTCCATTCTTTAACCATTTAAGTAAAAAACTAGTTGAAGCCTTTTGGGTCTCAACTAGTTTTTTTATTTAATGTGCAGTTTGGTTCTTAAACCTGTAACCCGTGCTCCTAATAAACGGTCTGCTAACCGGGTTTTTAAAGAGCCATACATATAAACAATGCCACCTGATCCTGCTGAAATAGCCATCACCAAAAGTGCGCTGGTCCTGCTATTCTCTGAATCCATCATTAAGTAAAGCAATTCTTTAACTGCAAACGTCACAATAGCCATCGCTAAAGTGAGGATCAGCATCAATAAAACACGTCTTAAAATCAAGCCAACATCAAAACGCGTAACCTTGTACATTTTCCACAACATTAATAAAACTGTGACACCAAAACCAAATATATTAGAAATGAACATTCCATTAGTACCTGCCCACGCCAACATTGGGTATTGAGTTGCTAGTTTTACAACTAACCCAATTACTAGCGCCAAGAGTGCAGATCTTGTTTGATTCGCCGCTTGCATAGTTGATCCCATAAGGACAAATAATCCTAAAAATAAACTCATAAAGGAAGCAACTTGTAGTGCCGTTGTTCCAAGATCACTCTGGCCATAAAAAACCGTATATAAAGGTTCAGCTACGATCATCATTCCAATTGAAGCAGGCAACATGATAAAAGAAAACAATTGTAAACTATCACTGATTTGATGAGCAATTTTTTTCAAATCATTTTTTGCTATCAACTCAGAAATAAGTGGCACAGCTGTAATTGCCATTGACCCTCCAAAAGAAATAACGATCATGATCAGTTTATTGACGTTACCTGAAGCTACTCCGTAATGATTTACGATTTGTTTTGGCGATAAATTAGAAACTTGCGTCATAATTTGTTGGAACGTAAATTGATCGATCATTTGAAAAAGCGTAATACCTGAACCAATAATAATGAATGGAATAGCTGTACGGATAATAGATTTGAAAATTTCATTTGTAGAGATAGTTATTTTATTCAAACTTTGGGCTGCACGTTCATCCAATTCTGGTTTTTTGCGCCAGATAATGTAGAATAAATACCCAATACTAAACACAGCTCCAATAACAGCTGCGAACGTTGAAGCTGCAACAGCATTTACAACTGACCCATTCCATACTTGACGAATCAAGTAAACAGCCGCAAGCATAAAGATAACCCGAGCTAGTTGTTCAATAAATTGTGAAATAGCTGAGTACTTCATAATATGGTGTCCCTGAATGTACCCGCGAGTCACACTCATGCAAGGAATGATCAGCAATGCCCAACTCAGCGAACGGATAACTTGAGTTGCATTATCAACCGATACATTTGGACTGCTTGCTGCTATAAATGGTGCTGCAACATACATGATCAACGCTGACACAATACCTGTAACTGCCATGATTTGCAAACCTTTTTTATAAATGTTGCGACTTATTTCGTACTCATTCAAGCTATTATAGTAAGAAACTTGCTTGGCAATTGCTGATGGAACACCGGCTGTTGCAATATTTAAAAATAATGCATAAGGTGTATACCCAATCGTGTAAAGAGCATTCGCAGATTCTGCTATATCTTGATTTCCCATCCAAGCCATCCAAGGAATAATGTAAAGAGCTCCTAATAATCTGGATAAAATACTTCCACCCGTCATCCAAGCTGATCCGTTGATCATTTTATCTTTGGAACTCATTTCTTCTAATGGTTGTTTTAATTTATTATCACTGATCGTCTCTTTTGACATGACTCAAATACCTACTCTCATACTTTTGTATACAAGATTCTATTTTACTTCTTAAACCAGAGGGTTGCAATGCTTAATGAACGTCTAAAATGTAATTTTAAAGAAAATTTAAAATCTGCTTAGGATATATAAGTAGAAAAGAGACAAGACAGACGTCTTATCTCTTTTCTACTTATACGACTGTTTCTCTTAGCAACGTAAGTTAAAATCTTATTTAATTTGCTACTATATTTACCAATTTTCCAGGAACAACAATAACTTTACGAATTGTTTTCCCTTCAATAGATTCTTTGATTTTTTCGTTACTCATAGCTAATAGTTCTAGATCTGCTTTAGAGATTTCTTTTGAGGTTTGAGCTTTTGCTCTTAATTTTCCATTCACTTGGAAAACGACTTCAATCTCATCTTCAACTAAGAATTTTTCATCATACACTGGCCAAGCAACATACGAAATGCCTTCATCACTCTTTGTAAGATTAGACCACAATTCTTCTCCCATGTGTGGAGCAATTGGTGCAAGCAATTGGACAAAAGCTTTTATATAATTTACAGATAACGTTTTTGCTTTGTATGCCTCATTTACGAAGACCATCATTTGAGAAATTGCCGTATTGAAACGCAATTGTTCAAAATCTTCTGTAACTTTTTTAACTGTTTGATGATAAACCACATCGAGAGATCCATCATTGATCGTTGTGATACGGTCACGGACTTTACCGTCTTCATCCATGATCAAGCGCCATACCCGATCCAGAAATTTACGGCTTCCTTCTAATCCATTTTCATTCCACGCAATCGAAGCATCTAATGGACCCATGAACATTTCGTATACACGCAATGTATCTGCTCCAAATTTTTCGACAACATCGTCAGGATTGACGACATTTCCTTTTGATTTAGACATTTTCTCATTATTTTCGCCTAGAATCATTCCTTGATTGTACAATTTTTGGAATGGTTCTTTCGTTGGGACAACACCAATATCATACAGGAATTTATGCCAGAAACGAGCATACAACAGATGAAGTACAGCATGTTCAGCTCCGCCAATATAAATATCGACTGGCAACCATTGTTTCAGTTTCTCAGGATCAGCTAACATCTCTGTATTATTAGGGTCGATAAATCGTAAGAAATACCAAGAACTTCCTGCCCATTGCGGCATTGTATTTGTATCACGATGTCCCTTCATTCCAGTTTCAGGATCTACTACATTTACCCATTCAGTGATATTTGCTAATGGAGATTCACCTGTTCCACTAGGTTTGATTTCATCTGTTTTTGGCAATATCAACGGCAACTCAGACTCCGCTAAAGTTGTTGAAGTACCATCTTCCCAATGGATAACTGGAATCGGTTCACCCCAATAACGTTGACGAGCGAATAGCCAATCACGTAAACGATAAGTCGTTTCTTTTTTACCTGCTTCATTTTCTTCCAGCCACTCATTCATTTTATTAATGGCTTCTTCTTTTCCAAGACCATTCAAAAATCCGGAGTTGATGTGCAGACCATCATCAGTAAATGCTGCCTTAGCTACATCGCCGCCTTCAAGAACTGGAAGAATCTCTAAATCGAAAGTTTCAGCAAATTCGTAATCTCGTTCATCATGCGCTGGAACAGCCATTATAGCTCCTGTTCCATATGAAGCTAATACGTAATCGGCAATCCAAATTGGTATTTCTTTGCCATTTACTGGATTGACTGCATAAGCGCCAGTGAATACACCTGTTTTATTTTTATTCAGATCTGTCCGATCCAAATCGCTCTTCAAGCTGATTTTTTCGATATACACTTGAACTTCTGCTTCTTGTTCTGGAGTAGTAATTTTTTTAACTAAATCTAATTCTGGAGCCAATACGCTATAAGATGCGCCAAATAATGTATCTGGACGAGTCGTAAAGACGGTAAATTTATGATCTGTCCCTTTAACAGCAAAAACTACATTTGCACCAATCGATTTTCCGATCCAGTTGCGTTGCATGTCTTTAATACTATCAGGCCAATCGACTAAATCTAGATCATCTAACAAACGATCAGCGTAAGCTGTGATTCTCAACATCCATTGTTTCATTGGTTTGCGGTAGACTGGATGTCCTCCACGTTCACTTTTCCCATCGATCACTTCTTCATTAGCCAATACTGTTCCTAATTCAGGACACCAGTTCACAGCCACTTCAGCTTCATAAGCTAACCCTTTTTCATACAGTTTGATGAAGATCCACTGTGTCCATTTATAATAGTCAGGATCAGTAGTATTTATTTCACGTTCCCAATCATAGCTAAATCCTAATGAGTTGATTTGACGGCGAAATGTTTCAATATTATGGGCAGTGAATTCAGCTGGGTCATTTCCAGTATCCAGTGCGTATTGCTCAGCTGGCAATCCAAATGCATCCCACCCCATTGGGTGCAATACATTGAATCCTTGAGCTCTTTTCAAACGAGAAACGATATCTGTTGCTGTATACCCTTCTGGATGGCCTACATGCAAACCTTGTCCTGATGGATAAGGAAACATATCTAACGCATAGAAATTTTTCTTTTCAGCATTTTCTGTTGTACGGAATGTTTTATTGGAAGCCCAATAATTTTGCCATTTTTTTTCAATCATTTTATGGTTAAAGCTCATATTTATCCCTCTTTCATATCTTATTCAAAATAAAAATCGCCCTATGGATACAGATAGTAATCTGTATCCATAGGGCGATTAAACAATTTATTATTCGCGGTACCACCTATATTTTCTACAATTATTTATTTCTTAAAAAAATAAATAGTTGCAGACTTCTTATACCCTTAACGCAGGCAACACGTCTTTGTCTACTTTTATTTCAACAAAGCAACTCTATAGGCGAGTTCGAAAGTTTTTTTATGCATTTTCACCATCCATGCACTCTCTTAAAAAAAAATCATTTCTACTATTCCTTTTCACTGTTTTTTTCTATTGGTTTTATTTTAACAAATAATTACCTCTTGAGCAACAAGAAAAGCAAACCGCTTATTCCTGACTATTCTTTTATGCTTAAAATCACATAAAAGTTTTCACCTTTACAGCTGTTCCACTACAAGTTACAATAATCATCCCATTATCTGATCCTAGTGTTTCATAATCCATTTTAACTCCGACAATAGCATCTGCACCTAATTCTACAGCCTTGAGTTTCATTTCTTCTAATACTACGCCACGAGACTCTGACAATATATTCTCATATTTTTGATAACGCTCGTCAATTTTATTTAGCAGCCCAGCGTCGTTATCTTTAACTAAATTGATCCCAGAAATGACTTCCCCAAATACAATTCCTTCATAAGATGATATCCCAAAATTTTCAATAGATTCTGTAGTAGTGACGATCATAGTTTCCACTCCTCTTTTTATCTGCCCTTAAAAATGATTTTTCAATAGGAAAATATTTTAATCGAAGAACAAAAACAGAGACCCACAATTTTGGTGAGTCTCCGTTATCATTATTTGATAATCAAAGATTGACCAACAAATATAACATCTGATTTTAAATAATTTGCTGCTTTTAACTCTGAAACAGACATACTATATTTTTGGGCAATATCCCATAAAGAATCTCCACTTACAACAACATGCACATTTGAATTAGTCGCAATTGTTGTTATGGTTGCATTAGGAACAGTATTAGTTGTCTTTATAATTAACTTTTGACCTACATAGATTGTATCTGATGTTAAGTTATTAGCTATTTTCAAACTCGCTACGGATACACCGTATTTTGCACTGATGCCAGTTAGCGTATCGCCTGATTTTACGGCATATGACGTACTGCTTGTAGTGCTTACACTTGCTATTGATGTCGGTGTCGGTGTTGGTGCTGTTGTACCAACAGTTATTGTTCCACCCTTGATCATCAACGCT
>NZ_JAGGRF010000038.1:0-1449 GCF_018612935.1 Carnobacterium sp. ISL-102
TTTTTCATTTTCAATAGGTCATTTGGGCATATTTACTTAGATTCAGCCAACTCAATATTCTATAATTTTTAGTATCGATAGATTTTATCCAATTACTTACCCAACATTTATTTGAAAATAAATACTAAAAAAATGCAAAAAAGTATCTTCCTTGCTATAATAAAAACAAGAAATTTTTAAATTTTTAGTTTGGTGCTAGTCTCTGTTGCCGCAGACCTAGTGCCTTTTTTTCGTCATAACTCACTTTTTCAGAAAGTATTTTATAAATAATTCTGATTAATTTGTGTCCACAAGCTACAACAGCTTCCAACTTAGACCTTCTATTACACAAACGATGATATAACGAGCTAAATGCAGGATCCCTTGATCTGCCGGCTATACCTCCGCTAGAAGTTAAAGCTGTCTTCAAATACTTGTTTCCTTTCGTCGTCCGAGAAGACGTTTTTTTACCTGCACTTTCATAAGAACCGGGTGAAACTCCTGCCCACGAAGCTAAATGGCCAACTGTTTTAAAGGCCTCTACGTTTGGACCAATTTCAGCTAAGATAACAGCTGCACCATGTTGCTTGACGCCAGGAATTCCTAAAAGCAACGCGTATTCCTCCGGAAAGTGTTCTAGGACGTAGCTCAAAATGTCCTGTTCTATTTGGTCAATTTTTTGACTATAGAACCGGTATTCATCTAAGGAGTCATCCAATAAACGACGATCGGTTGAGGACATTTTCCCATCCATCGCACTGAGCAGATCCTCCGGAGAAGCTTTTACGGGACCTCGCATGCAAGATTGGACGGACTCAAGCGTTAATACTTCTCCGTCGATAAACATTTGAAGCAAAGATTGTCCTGTTTTTGAAAAAATGTCCGATAAATAACCGGTTAGTTTAATATTGGATCGTTGAAGGATATTGTGTAACTCATTTTTAGCTTGCGTTCGTTTTTGAGTATAAGACTGCCGACGGCGAGTGAGAGAACGCAAGCCCATCACTTCAAGTGCAGGAATATAAGAAGAGCGAATGAGCCCACAACGACCTAATTGGGCGATCCATTCTGCGTCTTTCATGTCCGTCTTACGACCCGGAACATTCTTAATGTGTCCTGGATTGGCAAGAATGAGATTAAACGAACCTTCGGCAAAAACATTAAATATCGGTAACCAATATTGACCTGTGCTCTCCATAAAAATATCGGTCACATGGTGATCTTCTAACCAAGTAAGTGCTTCTCTAAGTTCAGGGGTTCGTGTTCCGAAAGTCTTTTGTATTTTCTCCGGACGATTTGTATCTAATGGACCGTCCAAAAGACAGCAAACGATGGTTTTTTGATGAACGTCAATCCCGCAACAAGTTTCAATCATAACTTCCATGACGAAAACCTCCATTAACTTTATTAGGAAAAAGAACTTCGTATCAAGTGTTGTAAATTTATTTTCGCATTCAAAGATGCATTCGG
>NZ_JAGGRF010000039.1:0-40296 GCF_018612935.1 Carnobacterium sp. ISL-102
GCTTCCTTTTTTAGAACCTCGATTTGGCAGCGTTCGGCATAAGAAAGGTGTTTTCCCTTACGTGAATCTATGTTATTCTTAGTTTGCGTCATGTGAATTCATCCTTGTCTATTGAGAGTTAGTGGTAACTTCAATATAACATGAAATTCACGTGGCGTTTTTTTTAGTTAGCGGTGGCTAACTTCATTATAAAATCCGCCATAATTTATTATATAAGTTTAACACTAAACTTTCTTTAAGTGATCATTAACGCATTAGAAAAAAATTGAACCGCTCATGAATGTAGTAAAATCATGAGCGATCCATTTTTTATTAAACAACAAATAAAGAAGTCGGTGCAACTGGATCAGTATCAAGTACTAAAAATTTATCCTCTACTCCAGTTTCTTTTTCCTTTAAAATACTCACAGCAGTCATATGAGCCAATTCTTTTAAATTATTATCTTTACTTAAATGACCCAAATACACTCTTTTAGTAGCATCTCCTATAATTTCAGCTAAAGCTAATGCACCATCTTCATTTGAAAGATGCCCCTTATCTCCCAAGATACGTTGCTTTAAATGCCATGGGTAATTGCCCATACGCAGCATCTCAAGATCATGGTTGCTCTCAAATAGGTAAGCATCTGCATTCGAAACAATGCCTCTCATACGATCACTAACATAGCCCGTATCCGTTAACATCACAAAACGCTTATTATTCTTATGAAAACTATAAAATTGAGGAGCGATCGCATCATGTGAAACGCCAAAGCTTTCAATATCTATATCCCCAATAGTCATTGTTTTGCCCATTTCAAACAAGTATTTTTGTTCTGTTTTGATCGTACCAATAATAGGTGACATAGCTTCCCAAGTTTGTTCATTTGCATAAACATCTAAATGATATTTCCTAGCTAACACACCAACTCCATGGACATGATCTCGGTGTTCATGTGTTACTAAAATACCATCTAAATCAGCAATATCGCGATCTACTTTTTTTAATAATTCTGTTATTTTTTTCCCACTTAATCCACTGTCTACTAATAGTTTCTTTTTTTCAGATTCTATATAAGTAACATTTCCAGAACTTCCACTAGCAAGAATACTGACCTTTAAACCGTTGTTTTCTTTGGATATCATTTGAAAATCCTCCTCTATTACCTTTATCATTTTACATCAAACTTATTTAAATTCAAGTTTTCACAACGCAAAAAGACCCAAAGTAAAAGGTTTAACTTCAAGCTGCCACTTGTACCTCTTACTTTAGGGTCTATCATTTTTAGTGTTGCTAAATAAATTAAATTACTCACCCAAAATTTATGGAGGAATAGAGTTGCTTGTAGCTATGCATAGGATTCAATGAGAATTATAAACCGTTAACGCTTCAGCGATTACGGTTTATTTGAAGCTTGAAAATCTGTAAGACTACAGGCTTACAGACGTTCCCATAGCTTCACCAGCAAATACGTCTATTCCAGAAGAAATTTTATTTGGAAGCATCTACACCATTTGACCTAGAGCCTTACTTTGAGTCTAACTATAACATAACTACAAAAAATTCTTTGGTTGCTGACATGATCAGAAGTCCTAGTTAGTCTTTATCTCTTCTTCTACAACGGCTTCTTTAATAGTTGCTTCTTCATTCATATTAGAGCGAATAATACTGCCACTGAGAGCATCTACTCGTTTATACTCTATTGTTCCACTATTTGTAACTTCAACATACCATACCGGTGCATACATACTTAGTTTTTCTAACAAGAGCGTTTTAGAATAAGTTAATACTGGTTTTTTAACCGTCGCACTTGCTGGTATTTCATCATTTTGGTATAAAATCTCAACCGCATTTTTATCTGTAATCAATTTTCGGCTTTCTCCTTGAACCGTAACAGGACCTGCAAACGTTTGGTCATAGGAAATGACCTGTTTCTTATTATTTAAATGAAATACGATCTCCGATGTACCATCTGCAATCGGGATATTATTCGCAATTTGGGTATACTTTATTTTTTGATCAGCTGAATTGTAACTAAAGTACCGGTAATTTTTACCAAATAAAACTTGATCACTTATTACAAATTCATCTAATAATTTAATATCTTCCTCTGTTATTTCCATCTCTTCTGATAAAGCCAACGGATTAGAAAGCAAACTACTATAAAGCGAGCCATCTTCTTCGACTGTCCCAGAACGATTTTTTAATTGATCAACATTATCTTCCAGTAAATTATTGGTTTCAGCTTGAACATAAGGAACTTTATTTTCAATTTCCGAAAAATTTGGTAACTGAATATTCTCATTTTCCATTTCTTCAATAAAATCAATTTCTTGATTTGAACTGCTAGTATAATAACTTTTATTTTTGTCGAAATACGTGAAAATTAAAAATGTATTTAAAAAAAGAAAAGTAATAATAAAAATAATTTGAATCCGTTTAAAATCCATCTTATTGGCCTCCTTCTTCATTTAGAAGCAGGCTCTGTGCAATTTCCCAAGTGCCGTCAATATTGACATACCAGTTAGGTTCTAAATTGATGACACGGTCTGATTCAGTGCTATTTGTCCACGTATAGCCAACTTTTATATCATCAATTTCTGCACTATCGTAGCCATATTCTACTAAAGCATCCAAGATACTTGCTCCACTCTGAAGTGTTTTTCGTTCTTCAACATCGGAAATCGGCGTTTGTGCAATGACTAAAGGAACTTGTAATCGTGATAAACCATCTTCAACAACTGTAATATGTGTAGTTCCGTAATCAGAGCCATCACTGAATACAGGAAATCCTTCAATATAACGACGATAAGTGACTTCTCTTGTTGAATCATTATAGCCAAAATAATGGACCGCAGAAGCCCAATTTTCGTATTGGATCATTTGATTGTAACTTGATCTTAGGGTTTCGGTAATCGATAATTTATTTTCAGCGTTCCGATTTCTATAATAAGTTAAAATATCTGTGTCTTCGTTGATTTGTAATTCACTGACGTAATCGTTATAACTAACAATATTATCAGTATTATCACTATTTTCTCTAACTTCTGAAGTATCATCGAATAAACGTTCAATAAATAATTGATTTGCTTGTCTCTCAACCAAATAACTTAAATAGGGCAACTCAATTTCCTCTATTGACGTATAAATTTGCTCGCCTTCTTCAAGAACAGCTGTTGCCAAATAAGATTTAGCACTATCAGCGCTCAATACCTCATCTATCTTTTTCTGATTGATTCCTTCGATCGATTCGCTATAAAACAATTTCGAATGCGTATTGTAAAAATATATTTGATTTGAGTCATTTTCTAAAAAGAATATACGATTAAAGGCACGGTCCTGATACTCTCCTGCAAGATCATTAAATCTATCCGCAAATATACCAAAAGAAATATTTTCTACAAAAATCATCTCTAATGCATTGGATTCGCTTAACCGTTCTTTATATTCTTCATTGGTTAATTCAATAGGTTCATCTAAAGTGTCTACTTTCCAACTAGCCATTTCTTTAGTCAAAGAATTTACTACATCAGTTTGAGTAAAGATATTTATCGCTTCATTTTTATGGAGCGCTATTTGAACCGGTCCAAATACTTCAGATACCTTTCGCTCAATTGAAACAGAAGAGGTCGTTCCTTGACTTGTGTTCGTCTCTTCATTAAATTGACTAGGCATAGTCCAAATAATAAAAGTTAAAAAAAGACTCAACGTAATAAGAGATACTAAAAAAATATTTAAAATCACATTTTTTTTCATTCCCAATCATCCTCCTGATACGGAAGATAAGGCAATGAGATATAAAAAGTTGTTCCTTTTCCTTCCGTGCTTTCGACCCATATTTTACCTTTATGTTTTTGAACGACTTCTTTAGATATTGCTAAACCTAATCCGGTTCCGCCCATAGAACGGGCCCGCGCTTTATCGACTCTAAAGAAACGGTCAAATACATTTGCTAAATCTCGTTTTGGTATACCAAGACCTTCATCACTTATGCTAAAGATCACGCTATCATTTGTTTCATTAAGTCCACATGTAATCGTTCCTCCATCTGGAGAATATTTAATAGCATTGTTCATAATATTGTCTAAAACTTGGATCATTTTATCTGCATCGACCTCTACCCATAATTTACTTTTCGTAAATTCTCTTTTGATAGAAAAATTTTTCTTAGACTTATCAGAAGACTTTATCATCATTTCAAAGCGTCTGATAACATGATCAAACAATTCATTTACATTGAGGTATTCTAAATCTAATGTTTCTTTATTAGAATCCATACGTGACAGATCTAATAGATCCTTGATCATACGGATCATGCGATCAGTCTCTTCTTGTGTTACTTGTAAAAATTGTGGAGCAATTTCTGGATCTTTCCAAGCACCATCTAGCAATGCTTCTAAATAACTTCTCATACTTGTCAAAGGTGTTCTTAATTCATGTGATACATTAGAAACAAATTCTTTCCGTTCATTATCAATTTTCTCTTGTTTCGTTACATCATGCAGCACACATACGATACCACTAATAAAGCCAGTTTCTCTTTGAATAAGGGTGAATTCACCTCTGAGAGTAACCAACATCTCTTCAGTTGAGAAGTCTAATGAGATCACATCTTCATTTTCCAGTAATTTACGCAAGGTATATTCCTTATCTATTTTCAATACTTTTAAGATTGAAACACCTAGTGCCATTTCCTGGGAAATATTCAGCATTTCCATTGCTTTATCATTAATAATAACAATGATCCCTCTTCGATCTGTTGCTATAACGCCATCTGTCATATGAGTCAACACACTATTTAGACGTCTTCGTTCAGATTCAGTTGTTTCTTGTGCTTCTTCAACTTTCGTCGACAGATCATTGATTGCAGTAGACAAAACACCTAATTCATCTTTGCTATACACTTTAACTTGTCCTGAGTAATCTCCGTCAGCCATCTGAATCGTTTGTTGCGTCATTTCAGTAATGGGTTTTGTTATTGCCCGGGAAATAAATAACGCTAAAATAACTGTTATTGCTACTGCTACTAAAGAAGAATTAAGGAAAATAAGGGTTATTTCACTTATTTGTTCATAGACACTCTCGATATTGGTTGTTAATGCTATTACTCCAAGTATTTCATTTGACCCATCGCTTGCAATAATAGGAGAAACCAACTTCCAGATTCGGTCGTTGGTCGCTTGGTCTTTATATTGGCTTGTAACTGTATTTCCCAGTAACAAAGCCTGATGGACATCTTTTTCATTCGTTTTACTGCCAACAATATTTTGTTGTGTACTATTACTTGTTCCTAATACATAATGTTGAGCATCTATGATCTGAACTTCTAAAATACCATTTCCAGAAAAATCTTCAATCAATTTTGAAATCTCTTGACTGTCTTTTGCTGTTTCATCATCTAACAAAATGGGTTGGATCGTGTTATCTAAAAATCCAACTTGAAGCCCTTTTTCTTCTTGGAAATTAGTGACCAATTGAGTTTCTAATTGCCTAACAAAATAAGTTCCAATCAATTCTAATGCAACTAATAGCAAAACAATGAAAACAAAAATTATCTTAAAATCAATGGATTGAAAAAAAGCGATTTTTTTCTTCATGAAACATTACTCCTGTTCAGGATTTCTTAAATAGTAGCCCACTCCACGTCTTGTAACAAGCCATGTTGGGTGACTGGGGTTATCTTCTATTTTTTCTCTTAATCTTCTAACCGTTACATCTACTGTCCTTACGTCACCAAAGTAATCATAGCCCCATACAGTCTGCAGTAGATGTTCTCTGGTCATAACTTGACCTAAATGTTTAGCTAAATAGTGCAGTAATTCAAATTCACGGTGCGTTAGTTCAATTGTTGCTCCCCTTTTAGAAACAATGTAAGCATCTGGATGAACCGTCAAGGCTCCTACTTCAATATCATTCGTTTCAACTTCTTCAACAACAAGCGTTTTTGCATTATCATGTCGTCTTAAGTTTGCTTTTACACGTGCTGTCAGCTCTCTATTTGAAAACGGTTTCGTCACATAGTCATCAGCACCTAGCTCTAATCCAAGAACTTTATCAATTTCTGAATCTTTTGCTGTGACCATGATAATAGGCATATCATGATTTTTACGTACTTCTCGACAAACTTCTAGTCCATCTTTTTTTGGCAGCATTAAATCTAAAATAATAAGATCTGGTAAGACCTCTTCTACTTTTTCTAACGCTTCTTCTCCATCATATGCTGTGAATACTTCATAGCCTTCTTTTGTTAAATTAAATTTGACGATATCTGAAATTGGTTTCTCATCATCAACTACCAATATTTTTTTCAAAATGAGACCTCCTTAGAGTTTCTTTTTTTAAATCAACTTGCTCCAACTTTTTAATTGAGTTTGATTTTTAGTCTATTTTACTATAGATTGACACACGGTCCTACCTTACATTATACCGAACATAAGATGAGAGTGCAAAAAACACCATTAAGGGTTTGATATAGTCTCTTAATTTAGAGAAAAATACAGATGCGGTTTTTAATATCCTTCAATCGTTAAAGCAATCGTTTTTCTGGCTTGAGCTTCGACTTCGTTATTTGGTTTGAAAACATACCGATAATTTTCATTTCCCCCATTTATGACGACGACAGGAATAAATAGTCGACAACCTCTGCTGGTAAGGTATTCTTTATCAAATTTCACTAAAGGTTCTCCTTGTTTTACTACCATGCCTTTTTTTAAATTGGTTTTGAAGCCTGCTCCATTTAGCGTTACTGTATCTAACCCAACATGAACTAAAACTTCTAATCCGTCTTCTGTACGGATTTCAAATGCATGTAAAGCATCGGCTACTTGAAACAATTTTCCACCAATGGGGGCATAGACTACATCTGAAGTCGGAATCATGGCAAAACCTTCTCCTATCATTTTTTCAGAAAAAACCAGATCAGGTACTTCTTCTATAGGTATTATACTGCCATCCGTTACGGCTACCAATAGTGCTTTTTTCTTCACTACTATTTCTTTTTGTACTTCTTGACTTGAAGATAAGCTCATTCAAATAATCCTCCAATTGTTTAACTCTTTTTTATTAATCATCAAAATCCATCTACTCTTTATTTTATCTTTAATTGTACCGGATTCTACTCCTTTTGACTATCTTTTATAAAAAAACAAAAATTCTAGTTGCTTATCTAAATCTAATTTTTTTCTGCTGTTGTAATTTTCATAATAATGCGATTTCATTTTATTTGGATATTCCTATTATTAATGGTATTCTATAGAAAATAAAGATGAATGAATTATTCATTGATAAATTAAATAGGTGATTTACTTGCTTTCGTTTTCAGTTAAACCTATTTGTTAAACCTATTTTAATGAAAGGAGCGTAAAAGCTAAAATGTCAATCGAATTTATCATAGCTATTGGTATCATGGTTTTGGCCTTAGTTGCTTTGATTACTGTCGGGATACTCATGGGTAAAAAAGTAGGAAGTTTAATGAAAGAAATCAATTCAACTCAAACTACTGTTCAAGATCAAATAAACCATTTCACAAAAGAAGCAGATGCTATAAAAAGTACGGTAGATCACATGACTACTCAAGTAGATGGCATGGCAAAAGATGTAGCTGTTAAACAAACTTATCTTTCTGAATTTACTCAGACAACAGCTGCATTTGGAGAATCGATCAATGATTTAAAACAAAATAGCACTAAAGCCGTTTCACAATTTTTCTCTAGCTCGAACAAAAAAGCACCTGATACTCCTCCTAGAATAACCAAAGTAGGAAAAACAGCTTTAAATATGTACCAAAACAGAAAAAAAAGAACAAAAAAACGTTTTTCATTTAACTAAATTAAACCAACTTAGAAAAGAGGAATTACATTATGGCTAATAGCTTTACTAGAACTTTATTCGTAGGCGCTGCTGCTGCAGTTACTGCTTTACTACTCGCTCCTAAATCGGGAAAAGAATTACGCAAAGATCTAAAAATTCAAGCAAACGATTTAAAAGATCAAGCAATGGACCAAGTAAACAGTTTTACCGAAGAAGTAAAACAAAGCTACAAAGAAGTTGAAGAAGAGATCAGCTATACTGATCCTGAATTAGCTGCTACTATCGAAGATATTGCGGCCGATTTAAACATACCTTCTGAAACAATTGAGGACTTAGAAGTTACCGATACGGTAGAAGTTCCACCAATATCTGTAGTTGAAGATCTATCTGATGCTCCTGATTTATCTGTTGAAGATAGACGCGGACAATTATAAACAAAAAAATAGGATAGGGACAAATTGTCCCTATCCTATTTTTTTGTCGTCAAACGATCATGCTAAAGCTTATTACAAAAAGTATACCTCTGATTGCTTTATACTGCTGATTTTACCGTTTGTTCTTCTCTTTCGACCCATACTGACAAAGAGCCTGCTTCAACGATAAAATGTCCATTACCTGCTTCATCAATGGTTACCGCCTCTGTACAATTGCCCAGATAATCTTCGTATACAAGTCCGCTTTTTTCTTTACCTACAAACATATCTTTATATCCAGCTTCACTATTTGAAATAACTACAGCACACCCTTTTGGATGCTCTTCATTTCCTGAACGAGTCCAACCCATGCAATTTTCGTGATCAAAATAATCCGTTTGAACTCCATAAGCAAAGTTCTTTTTAAGATACAATAATTTATCGATCACTTCTCGTTGGGGCTCGATTGGGTCATCTCCTTTAATACCATAATAATCACCATAAAATAAAACAGGGTAGCCTTTTTCCATTAATAAGATGATGCCATAAGCTATAGGTTTAAACCATGGCTCTAAAAATGATTCAAGCGATTGATCCGGTTGTGAGTCATGATTATCCACAAACGTCACCGCATGCATAGGATGTTCTTTTATTAATGTCCGGTCAAATAATTGTCTTAAATCAAATCCATTGCCCTGCTTTGAAGCTTGTTCTAATTGATGATGTAAACCAACATCAAATAAATCCAACTTGTAATCTTGACTATCCAAATAACTATTTAAACTTGCATATTCTTGATCCCAGTATTCTCCAACAATAAAGAACTGTTTCCCAAATTTAGCTTCAATACTTTCGCGTAACTCGTAAATAAATTTTTCGTTTATGTGTTTAACTGCATCTAGCCTGAATCCATCTACTCCTGTTTCTTCAATGAACCAATTTGCCCATTTTTTTATTTCTTTAATGACATCAGGATGGCTATAATCGATATCAGCATACATCAAGTAGTCGTAATTCCCATATTCATCATCTACAGTTGCATTATCTGCCCAGCCTTTATTTTGACCTTCAATACGATAAATAGCTTTTTTTTCATTTTCTTGATTGTAATCTGTTCCAGAAAAATGATGCCAATGCCACTGAAAATCAGAATATTTTCCTTTTCTACCAGGAAAAGTAAACTCGGTCCATCCTTCAATTTCATAGGGGTCACTGATCGGTTGATTGCGATCATCTGGATCTACTTCAATTACTTTAAATCGTTCCGTTTTATCTGCACCAGCTTTATGATTTAAAACCACGTCAGCATAAACTTGTATCTCATATTTATGCAGCTCATCGATGGCTGCGATAAGTTCTTCTTTGGTGCCATACTTCGTACGCACAGTCCCTTTTTGATCAAATTCTCCTAAATCGTATAAATCATAGATGCCATATCCATTGTCTTGTGTTCCTGTACCTTTAAAACATGGTGGGATCCACACACTAGTCACTCCAATTTCGCTTAAGTGTTTTGCGTCATCTTTTAATCTTTTCCAATGATTTCCATCATCTTCTAAATGCCATTCAAAATACTGCATCATTACCCCATTTTTAAACATTCTTATTCATCCCTTCTAAAACTAACTACTATCATTCATCATTTTTTAACAGACTAGTTTTATACTTTTTAAAATCTGGATTTTTAGTGCGATTCAAATTATTTTACCATCTTTCGTTTAGAAAGAATAATAAAAAGCTCTTTTATAGAACGCATTAATCGACAACTGATTCTGGAACAAGTATAGTTATATTATCAAATAAAGGAGGTTATCTAGATGAAAGCATTGGACAGTATTGTTTTAGCATTGCTTATTGTAGGAGGTCTAAATTGGCTATTGGTGGGACTCTTTGAATTTGATCTTGTTGCAACACTTTTTGGTGGACAAACGTCATTATTGGCAAAAATTGTTTATATTGTCGTTGGTCTATGTGCCCTATATTCCTTGAAGTTTTTCCCTTTGTTAGCCTCAAAACACAGAAATTAAAACTACTATGCCAAATAAAAAGGAACGCAACAGTTCATTGTTGCGTTCCTTTTTTTCGTATTTAATTGATTTTTCTAACCAAGAGCTACATCTAAGATCATCATGATCGTAAAACCGATCATCAACCACATAGAAGCTAAATCTCTGTTGCCATTTTCTTGTGAACCGGGTATAACTTCTTCGGCAACAACAAAGATCATGGCTCCAGCTGCAAAGCTTAAAGCATATGGAAGCATTGGTTCCATTACGGTAACAGCTAACACCCCTAATACAGCAGCAATCGGTTCAACGACTCCCGAAAGTTGACCGTAGTAGAAACTTTTAGCCCTGGACATGCCATCTCGTCTTAAAGGCATCGCAACAGCTGTTCCTTCTGGGAAATTTTGAATTCCCATACCAATCGCTAAAGCAAGTGCTCCAGCGATCGAAGCTTCTGGATTACCCGTTGCAACGGACCCAAAGGCAACCCCAACAGCTAGACCCTCAGGTATATTATGCATTGTAATCGCTAGAACCAATAATGTACTGCGTTTTCTTTTTTGAGGGTTAACACCTTCAGCTTCTGATGGAGGCATACTAGGGCTTAAATGGGGCAAGACATTATCTGCACTCCATAAAAAGATACCGCCTAACATGAAACCAACAGCAGCAGGCACCCATCCTGGCACCGGACCGCTTTCAGCCATTGAGATAGCTGGTGCTAAAAGCGACCAAAAACTGGCAGCAATCATTACGCCACCTGCAAAACCAAGCATACCATCCATTAATTTTTGGTTGACCTTCTTGGTAGTGAATACTAAAGATGCTCCTAAAGCTGTCATTCCCCACGTAAATAGCGATGCAAGCAGCGCTTGCACTATCGGACTTAATGAACTAAAAAAATCAATCAATCACTTCACTCCTCATGTATTTTATTCTTCGTATTTTAGTTTACTGCTCTTCTCTTTTTTTTACAAACTGCTGATGATTGCTATATTTAGCAAATAAAAAATTTTTTTTATTTTATATCATTTATTGAACGTTTCCATTACTTATGTTTAGGTAACTAGTCAATAAAAAAATAATATCTATACTGACATAAGTTGTATTTTAATCTAATAAAAATTTTATTTTACAACTGCTGATCAAGCAGACTACTGCAATGCTGGGCTGTAAACTGTAGGTCCCATCTAGATTTTTCATTTTATTTAAGGTGTTGATCGTTGATTTTTAACTAAGCCGTATTCCAAAAAAAAAAGAGACGCAACAAATGTTTTCAAAATGCTTTCGCACCAACATTTGTCCGTCTCGTGGGTTTGGCACCCAATGGGATGTGGGGGGCTCGAACCCTCGACCCGCTGATTAAGAGTCAGCTGCTCTACCAACTGAGCTAACACCCCTTTTTTCTTACAAGGTACATTTTAACACATTTTTATACTTTTATGTGAAAAATTAAAAAGTATATTGTTCTTCTAAAGCTTATCATGCAAAAAAAATTAACCAAACAAAAGGAAATCTTTTGTTTGGTTAATCGATCAGTTATTAAATTTGTGCCCAAACACTTTCTAAAATATTTGTTTGTTCACGGTCAGGTCCAACTGAGAATGTTGAAATACGGACGCCGACTAATTCAGAAATACGGTGTACATAATTCCTTGCATTTTCAGGAAGCTCTGCTAAAGTACGGCATGCTGTGATATCTTCGCTCCAACCTGGTAATTCTTCATAGATTGGCGTACATTCAGCTAACTCTTTTAAGCTTGCTGGGTAATACAGAATTTCTTCTCCATTACGTTCGTAAGCAGTACAAATTTTAACCGTTTCTAATCCACTTAAAACGTCGATTGAATTCAAAGAAAGATTCGTAATACCAGATACTCGTTTTGAATGACGCATCACTACAGTATCAAACCAACCAATACGACGCGGACGTCCAGTAGTTGTACCGTATTCACGACCAATATCACGGATTCGTTGTCCTACTTCATCAAATAATTCAGTTGGGAATGGACCATCTCCCACACGTGAAGTGTAAGCTTTACATACTCCGACTACTTTATCGATTTTTGAAGGACCAACACCACTGCCGATGGTCACTCCACCAGCCACTGGGTTAGAAGAAGTAACAAATGGATATGTACCTTGGTCAATATCCAACATAACCCCTTGAGCCCCTTCAAATAATACACGTTTGCCATCGTCTAAAGCATCGTTTAAGACTACTGAAGTATCGCAAACATACTGTTTGATTTGTTGTCCATATTGGTAATATTCTTCAAAAATATCTTCAAATTCAATTGCTGTAGAATCATACATTTTTACAAAACTACGATTTTTTTCTTCTAGATTGATACGTAAACGTTCTTCAAAAATATCTTTATCTAATAGGTCAGCCATTCGGATACCAATACGAGCCGCTTTATCCATGTAAGCTGGGCCAATACCTTTGATTGTTGTTCCGATTTTTTGATCGCCTTTAGAATCTTCTTGCAATTGATCTAATTGAATATGATACGGTAAAATAACATGTGCTCGATCAGATATACGCAAATTATCTGTTGTTATTCCTCTTTCATTTAAATAAGCTAACTCTTTAATAAGCGCTTTAGGATTTACGACAACACCATTTCCAATGACACTGATTTTGTCTTTATAAAAAATACCCGATGGAATTAAATGTAATTTATACGTTTCACCATCAAATTGAATCGTATGTCCGGCATTATCGCCACCTTGGTAACGTGCAATTACTTCAGCATTTTCACTTAAAAAATCTGTGATCTTACCTTTTCCTTCATCGCCCCACTGTGTACCTACTACTACTACTGAAGACACATGAACACCTCATTACTTTTTTTTTTACCCAAATACTTATTAATTCTATCAGTAAATGTTTATTGTTTCAACAAATAAACGAATATTTCATTTTATTTTAACTAAAAAACCAGAAATAGACGAACATTTTTTTATAAAAAATCAAAAAAAAAGACAATATACGAACAATCTATTGTTCAGTATCCTAAAAATCAGATTTTTATGAACTCATCTAACTTTTTGGGATCACATCAATAGTCCGTATTAGTCTTTTTTAACGTTGAGCCAGATCATCTGGATAATAGCTTAACGAAGAAAATTTATTGTATTCTTTTATAAATAAAAGTTTAACTGTACCCCTTGCACCACTTCTGTTTTTTTCAATAATAACTTCTATCACATTATCTTCGCCTGGTTCATGGTCTTCGTCTTCTTCGCCGCCTTCACGATCATAATAATCATCACGGTACAAAAAAGCTACTATATCAGCATCTTGTTCAATAGAACCCGATTCACGAATATCGCTTAATACTGGGCGTTTATCTTGACGTTGTTCAACACCACGAGATAATTGAGACAATGCAATCACAGGTACTTTTAGTTCTTTCGCTAATTTTTTTAGTTGACGAGAAATTTCAGAAACTTCTTGTTGCCTACTTTCACGCCCAGTTCCTTCAATCAACTGCAGGTAATCAATTAACACTAAACCAAGATTTCCTTTTTCTTGTTTTAGTCGGCGACATTTAGCACGGATTTCAGCGATCCTGATTCCGGGTGTATCATCAATATAAATATTGGCTTTTGACAAACTACCCATAGCTACGATCAGACTTTGCCATTCTTCTTCTGATAATGTTCCAGTTCTTAAATGACCGGCATCAATACTGCCTTCCGCACAAAGCATACGATTGACAAGCGATTCAGCACCCATTTCTAAGCTAAAAATAGCAACTGTTTCATCCGTCTTAGTTCCAATATTTTGAGCAATGTTTAAAGCAAATGCTGTTTTCCCTACTGCTGGACGAGCAGCTAAAATAATCAGCTCTTCTTTTTGGAGGCCAGCTGTCATTTTATCTAATGCTTGGTAACCAGTCGGTAAACCAGTAATTTCCTCATTATTTTGATAAAGTTGATCTATTTGAGCAATAGAGCTGTTTAATACATCTGAAATGGCTAAAAAACCACTCCTATTACGCCTTTCAGATACTTCTAGGATACTGCGCTCTGCCTCGTCTAAAATCGTTGCAAGCTCGTCTCCTTCTTCATATCCTCTGGTAACAATATCTGTTGCTGTATGGATCAAATTTCTTAAAATAGCTTTTTGTTCTACTATTTTTGCATAATACTCCATATTGGCAGCCGTTGGAACAGAAACAGCCAGTTCAGCTAAGTAGGCCATTCCACCGACATCTTCTAACTGATTTCTAGATTCTAATGCATTGGTTACCGTAACAATATCGATGGCTTCGTTATGACCATTTAGTTCTAACATTGATTGAAAAATCAATTGATGTCCACGACGATAAAAATCTTTTGACTCGATAAATTCTAAAGCACCAACAACAGTATCCGGGTCTAAAAATATGGAACCTAATACAGCTTGTTCAGCTTCTATACTCTGCGGCGGTAAGCGGTCTTGAAAAGCTTCTTGTGCCAATAGATCCTCTCCCTTTCACTATCAATACTACGATTATTTTCCTTAAACTAATTGGATTCAATTCTATTATTCTACCTTAAAAATATAAGAAATACAATCCATCAAAAAGAACGCTCGTTCCTTTCTGATGGATCTAAATAAAAAAACATTTGGCTCTTATACTAAGGAGCCAAATGTTTTACTTTTCATACTAATTTAACCTTCTGGTACTACTCTGACCGTTATAGTAGCGACCACTTCCGGGTGGATCTTCACATCGATTTTCATTGATGCTAAGCTTCTAATAGGAACCGGCAACTCAATTTTACGTTTATCTAGTTTAATATTTAATTGTTTTTCAGCAGCAGCAGCTATTTGTTTAGTTGTAACAGATCCAAATAAACGCCCATCATCAGCAGCTTTTGATTTAATTTCAATCGCATTTTCTTCTTTTTCAAGAAATTCTTTTACCTTTTTAGATTCTTGTAAGATTTCTTCTTCTTTCTTTTCATCAGCTTTTATTTTTCCCTTTAATTCACTTACACTAGCTGATGTAGCTTCTTTAGCCAGATTGTTTTTTAATAGGAAGTTATGTGCATATCCATCTGCAACGTTCTTTATATCGCCTTTTTTGCCTTTACCTTTTACATCTGCTAAAAATATAACTTTCATAATTTTATTCCTCCTCTTGACTCTTTACAATAACATCTCGCAGCCATTCTTTTGCTTCTTTTATCGTTATGTCTTCTAACTGTGTAGCTGCATTGGATAAATGACCGCCACCACCTAGTTGTTCCATAATGACCTGTACGTTGATTTCACCCAAACTACGGGCACTGATGCCAATTTTTTTATCAGACCGCTTCGTTATAACAAATGCTGCGTCTACATTGGACATCGAAAGCATCGTATCGGCCGTTTGGGCTGCTACTACTGTATCATAAATACTGCCTTCTTCACCAATCGCAACTGCTATATTCTCAGTGATAAATTCAATCGTTTCGATCAAGTGGCTACGAAGAAGATACGTTTCTGTATCTTCTTTCAATAGTCGTTGGATCATAACAGCATCAGCACCGCAAGATCTTAAATAGCTCGCCGCATCAAACGTACGAGATCCTGTTCTAAGAGAAAAACTATTTGTATCTACAACAATTCCGCCTAATAAAGCAGTAGCTTCAATTTTATTGATTGGATCCGCTTCTTCTGATTGGTATTCAAACAGCTCAGTGATCAATTCAGCTGAAGATGACGCATAAGGTTCAATATAAACCAAAGCAGGATTATTTGGAAATCCTTCTCCACGACGATGATGATCAATAACTACTACTTTATTCGTCCGTGAAATCAGATCCGGTGCTATCCCCATAGAAGGACGATGGAAATCAACTAGTACAACTAAACTATTGACCGTAATCATTTGTTCTGCAACTGACGGCGTTATAATATAGCGGCTAATTTGATTATCTTTTTCAACTTCCTTCATTAATTTGGATATATCTTTACTAAACTCTTCTGGATTCACAATGATCCAGGCTTCTTTATTATTCATTTCAGCAATTCTTCTAATTCCTAAAGAAGAACCTATAGCATCTAAATCAGGATACTTATGTCCCATAATAAAAATTTGGTCAGATTGCTTTATTAGTTCCTGAAGTGCCTGACTGATCATTCTAGAACGAACACGCGTTCTTTTTTCCATTGGGTTTGTTTTTCCACCATAATAACGTGGTTCAATATCATAGCCCTTAACAACAACTTGGTCTCCACCTCTGCCTAAAGCTAAATCCAAGTTACTTTGAGCTAATTTAGACAATTCACTTAAATCCTCAGAACCATAGGCAATACCCATACTTATTGTTAAAGGGAAATTTTGTTTTGACGTTCTTTCCCTAATTTGATCGATGATACTGAATTTCTCTTCTTCCATCTTTTCTAAAGAGTTATAATGCATCATAACAATAAAACGATCTTCAGTGATCCGCTTTAAGTATACATGATGTAATTTTGCCCAATTTGATAGTTGCGTTGTTATAAAATTATCTAAATTAGATATGTTCCGATCCGTCATCCCTTGAGTGATTTCATCATGATTATCAACAAAGATATTTCCAACAACTATCTTTTCATCCTCATATTTTGATTGGATGATAGCGTATTCTGTGATGTCCATAAGGTATACAACTTTTATATCCTTCTGAATAATAATTTGGAAATATTTATCGCCCCACTTAGCTGTTTTCAAACCAGAATCTTGACTTTCTTTAACCAATGCGGCTAATTCACTATCAACATCTTCTAAATGCTTACCTAAAACTTCTTGATAACCCAAGTGTGATTGAAGATAGGGATTGATCCACTGCAATTGTAAGTTTTCATTAAATAACAGGATCCCAATTGGCATTTTTATAAGCGCTTCTTGTTCCCCACGTTTAATTCGAAAGGCTAAATCAGAAATATATTTTTTGTTTTCAATTGTCAATTTTTTCAACAAATCATACAACAAAAATAGTACTACTATAAAAATAACCAATAATGCTAAACCAATTCCAAAATTAGCGAAGAATCCCAGAATGATTGTACCTAATTGCAACGCTGCTATAATCGCTATAATAATTTGTATTTTTTTATCATTTAAGAATTCCGGAAGTTTTTCTTGAGATAGTTTCTTATTCATAACAGACTCCTTTTTCCATCTCTTTCCTGTTTAAAGTTCATTTACTATTTTACCACTTGTTACCCAAGTAGACAACTTGTTTCACATGAAACAAATCCAACTAAAAGTTTCACGTGAAACTTTTAGTTGAACTCTTTTTCTCATAAGAAAACATTCACACTTTTCAAAGGAACTAAAAAAACAAACGCTCCTTTAAAATTTCATTGAGGATGATTTCACTATATTGATATCAATGAGTTAGTTTTTCTAGAGTATCCTTCCCCAAGTGTATCTCAATATGTAAATTAAAAAGGAGCTGAGACATTTGCCTCAACTCCTTTCATTTTTTTATTGTTCGTCAGTTACGAAAGGTAATAATCCCATAATACGAGCACGTTTAATTGCTTTAGTTAATTTACGTTGATTTTTTGCGTACGTTCCAGTAACACGACGCGGTAAAATTCTACCTCTTTCAGAGATAAAACGTTTTAAAAGATCAACATCTTTATAGTCCACATGTTCGATATGGTTTGCTGCAAAGAAGTCAACTTTACGGCGTTTTTTGCCGCCTCTACGTTGTTGAGCCATTTCATTTTCCTCCTTTATTTCCCATTCATTTTAGAATGGTAAATCATCATCTGAAATATCAATTGGCTGTCCACTCTTCTCAAAAGGATCAGAGTTTCCAAAGTTTTGATATTGTTGGTTACGGGGAGCAGCGTCTTGTGAGTTACTTTGTGTATTGTTATAAGTTTTTTGTTGAGAACCATGAGATCCAGGTTGAGAATCATTTTGGTCTTTACGTTCATCGCTTTTAGCTTTTGATTCTAATAATGAGAACGTTTCAACAACTATCTCTGTAACGTACACACGTTGCCCTTGTTGATTATCATAAGAACGTGTTTGGATACGTCCTTCCACACCTACTAATGCACCTTTTCTAGTGAAATTTGCAAATGATTCAGCACTTTTTCTCCAAATTACACAGTTAATAAAATCAGCATCTCTTTCACCTTTTTGGTTTGTAAACGGTCTATTTACAGCCAATGAAAATGTTGCTACTGCTGTGCCATTTGAAGTGTATCTTAAATCAGCATCTTTTGTTAATCTTCCAACTAAAACAACATTGTTAATCACATTGCCCACTCCTTCCGTTAAAAATGTTTCATGTGAAACATTTTTTGCTTAGTCTTCTTCTCTAGTTGTCATATGACGCAGAATATCAGAACTGATTTTAGATAAACGATCGAATTCGTTAATTGCAGCTGCATCATTAGCAGTAAGTTTTACGATATGATAGATTCCTTCGTGGAAATCTTTAATTTCGTAAGCAAAACGACGTTTCGACCAGTCTTTAGATTCAGTGATTTCAGCACCATTATCTTTTAAAATAGTGTCAAAGCGTTCAACTAAAGCTGTTTTTTCAGCTTCATCGATGTTTGGACGGATAATGTATAAAATTTCGTATTTTGCTGCTTTACTCATCTTGACTGTCACCTCCTTATGGACTTTGGCTCTTTTTACAGAGCAAGGAGAGTAATCTTTTGAATATTCATTAGATTACTCACGTCCGTTCAGTATAGCATGTTTTATTATGAACATCAATACCTGAATTGCGTTTTAAATATTTAAAAAAATTCGGTTTGATCACAATTATAAAATCCAAAATGAGCATGCGATTGACTATCATACCTTTAACTCTTTTTATCAAAAAGTTATAGATCAGTTTGATCACTTACCTGGAATTTCTGACGGAATTGGAGTTGCTTGTAGCCATGTAAAGAATTCAATGCGAATTATAGAGCTTTAACACTTCAGCGATTAAGCTCTATTTGAGGCTTGAAAGCCTGGAAGACCAAAGGCTTCAGGCGCTTCCATGGCTCTCCACAAGCAAACCCGTTATTCCAGAAGAAATTTCTTTTAGAACACCAACATTTTTTAAATAATCGATATGAGACTATAATTTTTGATATTCATAGACCCGTTTGACTACTCACTTTAAATTTCTGACGGAATTGGAGTTGCTTGTAGCCATGTAAAGAATTCAATACGAATTATAGAGCTTTAACACTTCAGCGATTAAGCTCTATTTGAGGCTTGAAAGCCTGGAAGACCAAAGGCTTCAGGCGCTTCCATGGCTCTCCACAAGCAAACCTGTTATTTCAAAAGAAATTTCTTTTAGAACACCAACACCATTTTTCAGACAATCGATAAATATAACAAAAAAAGGAACTATGTATCAGTTTCCTGATAAACAGTCCCTTTTTCTTAATTCTCAGCTAGTTTATATCCCAGCCTCTTTTTGATTATTTTATTCTTCTGTTGAGTCGGTGCCTTCTTCTTCATCATTCTCAGAATCATTAACACTTTCAACTTCTTGGCTTGATTCATTTAATGCCTTATCTTCCGTAGCTGCTAATTCAGAAACAATCCCTGCTTCATCTATTTCATCATCTATGACTTTTGCATCTACTTTTGCCATAGTTGAAACTTTTACATCTTCAGCTACTCGAATAACGCGTACACCTAATGTTGCACGACCCGTTTGTGATACTGCTGAAACACTAAAACGAATAATAACACCCGTATTTGTTATCAACATAATATCTTCATCACCTTTGACGGTTGTTAAACCAGCTAAGTTACCATTTTTACTTGTAATATTAGCTGTTTTGATTCCTTTTCCGCCACGGCCTTTAATAGCATATTCGCTTGCTTTAGTTCGTTTACCGTATCCTTTTTCTGTAATGATCAGAACTTCAGAATCCTCTTTTAACAAGTCTACTCCGATGACATAATCATTTTCTCTTAATCGGATACCACGAACACCACCAGCAGTTCTACCCATATTTCGAACATCATTTTCATGGAAGCTTACAGCATAACCCAAATGTGTTCCAATAATGATATTCTGATCTCCATTGGTTACAGAAACAGACATCAATTCGTCATTTTCTTTTAATACAATAGCTTTTAGGCCATTGCTTCGGATATTAGAAAAGGCTTTTACATCCGTTCGTTTAACTGTTCCAAGACGAGTTGTAAAGAACAGATAAAGTCCTTCTTCAGACTCTCCTCTGACATTTATGACCGCTTGGACGGTTTCTCCAGAGTCGATACCTAACAAGTTAATGACTGGAATTCCTTTAGCTGTACGGCCATACTCCGGGATTTCGTATCCTTTCGAACGGTAAACTTTACCGTTATTCGTAAAGAATAGCAATGTATCATGTGTTGAACAAGAGACCAAAGTTTCAATGAAATCATCATCATGAACTCCCATTCCTTGTATGCCGCGTCCACCACGTCTTTGCGATTTGAATTCAGAACTTGGAAGACGTTTGATATATCCTTTGCTTGTCAAAGTAATAACAATGTCTTCCTCTTCGATCAAATCTTCATCTTCAAGACTTAGAACTTCTCCTACTAATAACTCTGTACGTCGAGCATCCCCAAATTTTTCTTGTACTTCAAGAAGCTCTGTTTCAATAATCGTGTGTATCCGTTCCGGTTTAGCTAAAATATCAGCCATATCTGCAATCAAAGCCATCAATTCGGTATATTCTGATTCAATTTTATCACGCTCTAAACCAGTTAATCGAACCATTCGCATATCTAAAATAGCTTGGGCTTGTTTCTCTGATAAACCATACGTTTCAATCAAAGCCGTTTTAGCGATATCTCCCGTTTTTGAACCACGGATAAGGCGAATGATTTCATCAATATGATCTAAAGCAATTCTTAAACCTTCTAAGATGTGTGCCCGCGCTTCAGCCTTACGTTTATCGTAAGCTGTTCTTCTACGAATGACAACTTCTTGATGTTTTAAATATTCTTCAAGAATGGATTTTAAACTTAATACTTTCGGAACACCATTAACAATAGCCAGCATGTTAAAACCAAACGATGTTTGAAGGGACGTTAATTTATATAAATTATTCAAGACTACACTTGCGCTAACATCGCGTCTAACGTCGATTACAACGCGCATACCGTCTCGGTCGGATTCATCTGCTAAATCGGTTATGCCTTCAATTCGTTTGTCTCTAGCCAAGTCAGCGATACGTTCCACTAATCTTGCTTTATTCACCATGTAAGGCAGTTCATGCACGATAATGCGTTCTTTGCCATTTTTTTGTATTTCGATTTCAACTTTAGCTCGAACCATAATCGAACCTTTACCTGTTTCATAGGCTTTTCTGATACCAGATTTACCCATTACTAATCCACCAGTTGGAAAATCAGGACCAGGTATAGCTTCCATTAAATCAGCAGTTGTTGCATCTGGATCATTCATTAAAATGTGCAATGCCGAGATAACCTCAGATAAGTTGTGGGGTGGGATATTAGTGGCCATACCAACAGCAATCCCTGTAACTCCATTTACGAGTAGATTTGGAAAGCGAGCCGGTAAAACATCTGGTTCACGTTCTGATCCATCGTAATTGTCGTGGTAATCAATCGTATCTTTATTGATATCGCGCAGCATTTCTAATGCCATTTTTGTCATCCGAGCTTCAGTATAACGCATCGCTGCAGCTCCATCGCCATCCACTGACCCAAAGTTTCCGTGACCATCGACTAACGGATAACGGTAGCTCCAAGTTTGTGCCATCCGAACCATTGATTCATAAATCGCACTATCTCCATGAGGATGGTATTTACCCATAACATCCCCAACGATACGTGCTGATTTTTTGTGAGATTTATCCGGTGTTACACCTAATTCGCTCATACCATATAAAATACGACGATGTACTGGTTTTAAACCATCTCGTACATCAGGCAATGCGCGCGCTACAATAACACTCATTGCATAATCAAGGAATGATGTGCGCATTTCATGGCTTAATTCAATATTTTTTATATTTTCTTTAAATTCTTCAGCCATTTTTTATTGTCCTCCTAATTGGATTAAATGTCTAAATTCTGTACATAGCGTGCATTTTCTTCAATAAATTGACGTCTTGGTTCAACACGATCACCCATCAACATATCACAACTTTTATCCGCTTCGATAGCATCGTCAACTGTGACTTGCAGCATCCGTCTATTTTCTGGGTTCATGGTTGTTTCCCATAATTGTTCAGCATCCATCTCTCCAAGACCTTTGTAACGTTGGATCACAGGTTTTGGTGAAAGAGGAATTTCTTTCAGATGATTATCCAATTCTTCTTCTGAATCCAAATAAACCATTTTTTTACCTTGGCGCACTTGATACAAAGGAGGTTGAGCGATATAGACATAACCCGCTTCAACTATTGGACGCATGTAGCGATAAAATAATGTCAATAATAATGTACGAATATGTGCTCCATCAACATCCGCATCTGTCATGATAACTAATTTGTGGTAACGAGCTTTAGAAACATCAAAGTCGCTTCCAAATCCTGTTCCCATAGCAGTAAATAATGACCGAATTTCTTCGTTTGCTAGAATTCTATCTAGTGTTGCTTTTTCTACGTTTAGTATTTTTCCACGAATCGGTAAAATAGCTTGGAATAGTCTTGAACGTCCTTGCTTAGCAGAACCTCCCGCAGAATCTCCCTCAACGATAAATATTTCACTGACTGTAGGGTCTTTACTTGAGCAGTCAGCCAATTTACCAGGCAGGTTGCTGATCTCTAGTCCACTTTTTTTACGTGTAACCTCACGGGCTCTTTTTGCAGCTAAACGAGCTCTAGCAGCAAGCAAGCCTTTTTCAACAACTTGACGAGCTACTTGCGGATTTTCCATTAAAAATTTTTCGAAATGCGCAGAGAATAAGCGATCTGTAATAGTACGTGCTTCAGAATTACCTAATTTTGTTTTCGTTTGTCCTTCAAATTGAGGATCTGGATGTTTAATAGATAAGACGATCGTTAGCCCTTCACGTACATCTTCACCCGTTAAGTTTTCTTCATTTTCTTTGATCAATTTATTCTTTTTAGCGTAGTCATTTATCACACGAGTTAATGCCGTCTTGAAACCAAATTCGTGTGTTCCACCTTCATAAGTATGGATATTATTAGCAAAACTCATTAGATTGTTATGGTAACCGTCTGTATGCTGCATAGCTACTTCGATAGTGATCCCTTGCTGTTCGCCTTCTAGAAAAATAGGTTCATTGTATAGGACAGCTTTATTTTCATTCAAAAATGATACATAACTCTTGATACCACCTTCATAGTGGTATTCTACGAATTGTTCTTTACCTTCGCGTTTATCTTCAACCGTAATTTTCAATCCTTTGTTTAAGAAAGCTAATTCACGGACACGTGTAGCTAATTTATCAAAATGAAATTCAACTGTTTCTTTAAATATCTCAGGATCTGGTACAAAATGGACTTTTGTTCCATGTTTATCGGTTTCACCAAGCACTTCTACATCATGGACAACTTTCCCTTGAGCATATTGTTGATGATAGATTTTTCCGTTTTTGTATACGTAAACATCTAACGTAGTTGAAAGAGCATTAACCACTGAAGATCCTACCCCATGTAAACCACCTGAAACTTTATAACCTCCACCGCCAAATTTACCACCTGCATGAAGAATCGTAAAAACGGTTTCCACTGCTGGACGGCCTGTTTTAGCTTGGATATCGACTGGAATTCCACGTCCATTATCCGTAACAATGATACTTCCGTCTTTTTCAATACTAAGGTTGATTTCATCAGAAAAACCAGCTAAGGCTTCATCAATTGAATTATCTACGATTTCCCATACTAGATGGTGCAAACCTTCACTGCTTGTTGAACCAATGTACATCCCTGGACGTTTACGAACGGCTTCTAGACCTTCTAGAACTTGTATTTGACTCGCATCATATTCATTTGCTAAATCTTGTTTACTTTTCATTTCTTCAGACACACTCATTCACTCTCCATTTCTACTTGGCCATTATCAATCAGAAAAATTTTTGGAGCTTCTAGCATATTTTTCTTTATTCCATCTAAACTAGTTGTCGTTAAGAAGGTTTGGACTTTGTTTTGAATAGCTTTCAACAAATGAGTTTGCCGTTCATCATCCAATTCTGATAAGACATCGTCTAACAACAAGACGGGATACTCACCCGTCATTTCTTTCATCAAATCGATTTCAGCTAATTTAACGCTCAATGCCGTCGTTCTTTGTTGACCTTGAGAGCCATATGTTTGGACATTTCTTCCATTCACACTAAATTTCAAGTCATCTCGATGAGGACCAAAAAGAGTGGTTCGCTGCTCTAATTCTCGCTGCTTACCTTGGGCATAGGCGTTCATTAAATCTGAATAAATTTGTTCTTTGTTTGTCTCGTTTGTAATTTTCAGACTGCACGCATACTCAATTTCAAGCTGTTCTTTTTGTTTAGAAATTTCACCATGGATCGGTTTGGCCCAATTTTCCAATTTTTTTACAAAAGAAAAACGCTCTAATAAAATAGCCGCTCCATATTCTGCTAACTGCTCGGTTAAAATATCTAAAAAAGTTAGATCCTTCTCTTTTTTTAAACTTAATTGTTTAAGATAACTATTTCTTTGTTTTAAAAGATGCTGGTATTGCACAAGATGGTGTAAATAAATAGGGCTCATTTGCCCCATTTCCATATCTAAAAACTTTCTCCTGACAGAAGGCGAACCCTTCACCAGAGATAGATCCTCTGGTGCAAATAAAATAACATTTAAATTTCCAATGTATTCACTTAGTTTTTTTTGTTCTAAATGATTAAATTTTGCTTTTTTTCCTTTTTTAGAAATAGAGATTTCAAGTGGAAAACTAGTGTTTTTCTTTTGTATTCTTCCACTTACCCGCGCAAAGTCTTGATCCCATCGAATGGTCTCTTTATCATTTGCAGTTCTATGGCTTCTTGCCATTGCTAATACGTAAATAGCTTCCATCAAACTAGTTTTCCCTTGGGCATTTTCTCCTAAGAAAACATTGATTCCCTTAGAAAAAATAACTTCAGCATGCTCATAATTACGATAATTGGAAAGATGGATCTCTTTCAATAGCATTATTTTTTGTCCTCAGTTGATTCAGTAGAAGCCTCTTCTGATTGGATAAAATAAGTTCCTTCATTTGGTATTTCAACGACTGAACCAGGATAAAGTTTTTTACCTCTACGATTTTCATTTTCAGTATCGACAAGTACTGTGTGTTCAGCCAAGTACCATTTAGCCATTCCGCCGCTGCTAATAATATTTACATGTTTTAAAAGTTGTCCTAATGTAATAAATTCACGATTGATTTTAATTGTTTTTTTCATCTTTTTCACCTACTTTTCATTAAAATATGCGTGGATATAATCCACGCATCACACTGCTGCTTATTCTTCTTATTATACTATCTTTTAGCCAATAATACAACTGAATCTAAAAATAACCCTACTATTATCGATTTTAGCTAAAAGATAAAAAAAGACCTTAAAGCTTCCATAATTGCTTAAAACGAAAATATCATGCTGATTTGGAGCACAATAAAAAAAAACCACTTTTCAATTGCATGAAAAGTGGTTTTTAACTGTTTGATCTTTAAAAAGTTCGAACAGGAGTGATCAATTGAATAAAATCTTGTCCATTTTCACTTGGAACCAAGATAAAAGGACGGACTGGAGAGGTAAATTTAATTTTTATATCTGTTTGGCCAAAAGTTCTCAATGCATCTTTCATATAATCAGGGTTAAATGAAAGTTCGATTGGCTCTCCTTCAACAGACAGATAATCTAATTCCTCTTTAACATTACCAACATCAGGTGAATTACCTGAAATTTCAATTAAATCAGGATTGATAGTGATTTTAACAACGTTATTTTTTCCTTCATGTGAAAGTAAAGAAGCCCGTTCAATAGAACCCAATAAAGCACTAGCATTGAAACTGATCTCTGTTGAAGAATTATCAGGAATCAAACGCTTGGTATCAGGATAATACCCTTCAAGTAAGCGAGAATAAAAATACATGTTTTCTGATTTAAATAAAACTTGGTTTTCAGTGATCATCATTTCAATAGTGTCTGATGTTTCATCTAACGTACGAGATAATTCAATCAAACTCTTACCTGGGATAATAATATTATATTTTTTAGATGCTTGTTCATCATTCATTTCAATAGGAATCACACGTTGACTTAAACGATGACTATCTGTAGCAACAGCTAAAAATTTGCCATTTTCAATCACAATATTTACACCTGTTAATATTGGACGGCTCTCATGCGTTGAAATAGCAATAACCGTTTGTCCAATAACTTGTTTAAATAAATTTACCGGTAAGGTAAATGATTCTGACGTATCAATGATCGGCAAATGAGGGTAATTATTTGGATCTAAGCCGTTAATAGTAAATGAAGCTGTTGCTGAAGTAATCAATGCTTGAAAATGATCTAGTATTTCAATCGTCATCGTTTCTTCAGGTAGTTTTTTTACGATTTCACTAAAAAAGCGTGCTTGTAAAACAATTCCACCAGTTTTTTCAATCGTTAAAAGATTTTCTTCTTCTGAAATAGGAATAAAAGCTTCAATCGAAATATCTGAATCACTACCAGTTAAAGTTAACCCCTCATCATTTGCAATGATTTTTAATCCAGTCAATATTGGAATGGTTGTTCTAGAAGAAATTGCACGCTGAACATCAGCCAGGCTTTTTAAAAAGGCACTTCGTTTTATTGTAAATTTCATTAATTTTACCTCCAGAGATAGTTTAATTTATGTTATAAGTTCTTTTAGTAATAGTAGTAGGGCTTGTGGATACTGTGGAAAACAATGATGAGCTTTTTATTTAACAGGTTTTACACATGTGGATAACCTGTTAACAAAAAAAGGATAACTCTATTAGTTATACACATGTGTAAAATAAAAAAGCTACATTAATTTTTTCTTTAAATCAGTTATTTCTTGTTTTAACTGTTCATCCTTTGTTAAAGCATGAACGATTTTTTCATAAGCGTGAATAACGGTTGTATGATCTTTCCCGCCAAATTCAGCACCGATTTTAGGTAACGAATTTGATGTAAGTTCACGAGATAAATACATGGCAATTTGTCTTGGTAAAACAATTGATTTAATACGCTTTTTACCTTTAAGATCAGCGATCGATAATTGATAATATTTGCTGACGGCATGTTGAACATCAAGAATAGTAAGTGTCGTTGGTTTTGCTGAAGGTAACATACTTTTCAATGCATCCGCAGCCAAACTAGTGGTAATATCGCGACTTTCAATAGCGGCATAAGCTTGAACACGAACCAATGCACCTTCTAATTCTCTAATATTTGAATCAATTTGACCAGCTATATAACTTAAAGTGTCGCCTGGAATTTCTAACCGTTCAGCATTGGCTTTTTTTCTTAGGATCGCAATCCGCGTCTCTAAATCTGGAGGCGTAATGTCTACTGATAACCCCCATGCGAATCTTGAGACCAACCGTTCTTGCAGTTTAGGAATTTCGTTTGGTAAACGATCACTCGTCAATACGATTTGTTTTCGGTCATCATATAAGGCATTAAATGTATGGAAAAATTCTTCTTGAGTTCCTTCTTTATCTGCAAAAAACTGAATATCATCTACTAAAAGCAGGTCAACACTGCGGTATTCGTTTCTAAATTTTTCTTGTGTTTTATTTTGAATGGAATTTATAAAGTCATTTGCAAATGTTTCACTACTGACATATTTTACCCGTGCATCAGGATTCAGCAGCAACATTTGGTGACCTATAGCATGCATCAAATGGGTTTTTCCAAGTCCAACTCCGCCATAGAAAAATAAAGGATTATAGATTGTTCCAGGTTCTTCGGCAACGACTAAAGCAGCAGCATGAGCCATCTGATTTCCCTTACCTATAACAAAGGTATCAAAAGTGTACTTTGTATTTAATTGAATATCTTTTTTAAACCAGTTTTTTTTAGGAACTTCATTACGAAGATTATTATTGGCAAGTGTAGATGTTTCTTGCTCATTTTTAATAACAAATAACGGAGAAATTTCTCGACTGGAGTATTCATAAATATTTTCAACGATTCGGGTAGCTAAGTTATTTTCCCAATATTCTTTATGCAAAGAAGAAGGGACTTCAATAATAATGTTGTTATCTGTGATACGTATTGGACTAGCACTTTCTATCCACGTATCATAGCTAACTTTGGATAGCGATTCTTTAAATTTTTCTTTTAAAAAATTCCATAGTGTTTGTAGATCATCCAAAAGAGAACCTCCTTATAAAATGTGTCTATGTCAGTTTAGCACTTTTCTAAAAAGTTTTCCACAAGTAGTTTTTTTAAAAGAAAAATTATACACTGCCTGTAAATAAAGTTATACACAGGCGAAAATCAGTAGTGGATAACTTTATTTAATAACAACTAAATCTAGAATTTTGTGGATAACTATCAACTAAATTAAACTGACGCACCAGCCTAAAACAGAGTTATGCACATTTTTAAAGGAGTAGTGGATAACGTTTTTGCACACCATGTTCATTTGTGGATAACCAGGTGATAACTTGAGGATAACAAAAGCCTGAAAAAACTATTCCCCAGGCGTGTGCATAACTTTATACCCTTGTGGATATCTTTATTTTAAATAAAAAAAAAGCAGGAATTCTTAGTAAGTCTTAATAAAAAAGAAAAGAATGATGCTGTGTAAAAAGAATTTGCAAAAGATTGTTTCATAATAAGTGAAAATATGCTATCATACATAAGTGAATGAATAAAAATAGGGGTAATATGTTTGACAAGACTATTTTTTCTTCGTTATAATAATTTTAGACTGTCTTTGGATAATGTAAGAAACAATAATGAGAGATAGTTTTCACAGGAGGTGTATCACGCATGAAAAGAACTTACCAACCCAAAAAGCGTAAACGTCAAAAAGTACATGGTTTCCGTAAACGCATGAGTACTAAAAGTGGACGTAATGTATTACAAAGCAGACGTCGTAAAGGAAGAAAAGTATTATCAGCATAGATCACTGAACGTTTCAGTGGTCTTTTTTTTTAGGATTGGAATAAAAATTACTCAGTAGTCGTTTTTCTTTAAATGATTACTGGGTAATTTATTCCTTATTCAATTAAATGGAACGGTATTTTTATTAATTTAATAAGAGATGAGAGGTTATTTTAATGAGAAAAACCTATCGTGTCAAAAAAGAAGCAGAATTTCAAAAAGTTTTTCACAATGGCAGATCAACAGCAAATCGTCAATTTGTCATTTATGTGCTAGATAAAAAAGACCAGCCACATTTTCGTGTAGGAATATCTGTTGGTAAAAAAATAGGTAACGCGGTCATGCGGAATAATGTCAAAAGAAGAATTCGACAAAGTTTAACAGAGTTAAAACCGCAGCTAAAAGCAGAAAATGATTTCATTGTAATTGCTCGTAAACCGATAGCAGATATGACGATGAAGGAAACAAAAAAAAGTTTGACGCATGTTTTAAAGCTTGCAAAATTATTAAGATAGTTTTTACTTATTAGAGTGGAGGACAGGACGTGAACAAACGTAAGCGATTACTTCTTTTATTAGGGACTGTTTTTTTAGCAGTCGTTTTGGTGGGTTGTGGCACTTCACCCATCACAGAACAAAGCACAGGGATTTGGGATAAATATATTGTTTTTAACTTCTCCCGTGTAATCATCTGGTTAGCTGATTTATTTGGTGGAAGTTTCGGGACAGGAATAATTATTTTTACATTGATCATTCGATTGGTTCTGTTACCTGTCATGCATCACCAAACAAAAAGTACTCAAAAAATGTCAGAGATGCAACCACAGTTAAAAAAATTACAAACAAAGTACGCTTCTAAAGATCCAGATACACAAAATAAATTAAAAGAAGAAACGTCTAAATTATACGCAGAAGCAGGTGTTAATCCTGTAGCTGGGTGTTTGCCATTGCTTATTCAAATGCCGGTGTTGATTGCTATGTACCAAGCTATCAGCCGTACAGAAGTTTTGAAAACAGGAAACTTTTTATGGATGAATTTAGGAGCACCAGATCCATACTTTGTTTTACCTGTACTAGCTGCTATATTGACGTATGCAACAACTAAGCTATCAACCATGAGTCAATTAGAGCCCAATCCTACAACAACGACTATGATGTATATGATGCCTGCATTGATTTTATTTATGGGGATCACATTGCCAAGTGCATTATCGCTGTACTGGGTCGTAGGAAATGCATTTTCTGTGGGACAAACATTATTATTGAATAATCCTTTTAAAATTAAAAAAGTGCGTGAAGAAAAGAGCCAAATTGAACGGGACCGTCGACGTGCTCTTGAAAAAGCTTTAAAACCTAAGAAAAGAAAAAAATAAGATAGGTTCGATGAATCAAAAGTGTTTAGAATGGAGGTAGGTATATGAATAAGTATACAGCTCAAGCTGAAACGGTAGATGAAGCTATCCAGAAAGCATTAAAGGAACTGGGAATCGCTAAAGAAGAAGCTTCTATTGAAATAATAGATCAAGGTAGAAAAGGTATTTTTAAAATTGGAAAGAAAGATGCGATCGTAACTGTTACAAAAATTGCAGCTGAAAATAATGCTAAAGATTTTTTTAAAGAATCTTCTGCTGAAGTTAAAACAGTAAAATCATCATCAGCCTCAATTGACCTTGTAAATGAGAAGGCTCCTGTTTTGGCAGAAACAACCATTTCAGAAGAAGAGGAACTTTCTAAAGAAACTGACACAAAAAGAAATGATGAAGAAGCTATTAAAATGGTGGCAGATTACCTGCAAGAAATTATCCAAAAAATGGGTATTTCTAGTACAGTGATAATAGAAGAAACTAAAAAACAAGTTGTTTTTCATATTGAAACAGAAAAAGCAGGTTTGGTCATTGGCAAACATGGTAAAGTACTAAATGCTTTACAATCGTTAGCTCAAGTTTTGCTGCACCATCATGCTAAAACAAAATTTAATGCTGTTGTAAATGTTGGAGACTATCGTGAACGCAGAGAAGATGCTTTGAGAGAACTAGCAGAGCGGACTGCAGCAAAAGTCCGTCGTACAAAGCAACCTGTATTCTTAGAACCAATGCCTGCTTCTGAAAGAAAACAAATTCACTTTTATTTGAGCAAAGATGACGCGGTTGCTACTCATTCTGAAGGAACCGAACCTCATCGCTACTTAGTAGTTGAATTAAAATAAAAGTATATAGTCTGTACTCTAACGAATTTAGTAATCAAGTAAAAAAGTGGTTAGGTCATAACTAGCTGAGAATAAGAAAAGAATCTTTTTATCAGGAAACTGTTGAAAAGATTCTTTTTTTGTTCTATATACATATCAATCGTCTAAAAAAGATGTTGGTGTTCAAAAAGAAATTTCTTATGAGTAATCAAACTGATCTATGAACACTAAAAATGATAGACCCTATATGTCTGAATCATAAAATGATTGATCTGTTTTTTCTATGATTTTTACATTTTTCTACCGGCGAGGTTACTTTTAGAAGTATCTTTGGGATCAATAGTTGGATAGGCAAAGAGGTTTGGACTTATGTCCCAGCCTCTTTCTTACGATTAGTCAAAAATGGTTACTAAGCCAAAAGTCTGATAGGCTGATAAGAAATAATCCTGTATAGTAAAAGTAACGAATCAAGGATGAGCAGGTGAATAAATTGATGAAAATTATGATTATTGAGGATGATTTAGTAATCGCCTCAATTTTGCAAGAAGAGTTAACGAAATGGCAATACGATGCTTTCTATGTCACAGATTTTAATGACGTAATGAACACATTTACGCAAGAAGCACCTCAATTGGTCTTAATAGATATCAAACTTCCTTATTTTAATGGGTATTACTGGTGTACGGAAATTCGTAAAATTTCTCAAGTACCTATTATTTTTGTTTCTTCACAGAGCGAACGAATGGACATCGTAATGGCGATACAAATGGGAGCAGATGATTTTATTAGTAAGCCATTTGATCTAACCGTTGCCTTAGCCAAAATACAAGCATTGTTGCGCAGAACATATGATTTTACTGGCAACGATGCTTATTTGAGTTATCAGCAGGTCCAGCTAAAGACAAGTGAATTAAAGGTTCGATACCAGGATAAAGAAATAGAATTAACCAAAAATGAAATGAAAATTTTAGAAGTCCTTTTTTTACAAAAAGGAGCCTTTGTTTCTCGAGAGGCTATTATGATGAAATTATGGGAAAATGATTCCTTTATTGATGATAATACATTAGCTGTTAATATTAATCGCTTACGAAAAAAACTCGCAGAAATAAATGTAACTTCTTTTATTGTCACCAAAAAAGGATATGGATATGGACTTCAAAAGGATGATCATGATGGAACCAACTAAGAAATGGGCAGCTATTTTCATAGCTTTTATCAAAGCCAACCAATCTTTGCTGATAGCTTACATACTTAACGTCCTAGTATTCAGTTTCATTTATGTGTTAGGACGATTACCAGTCTATTTTTTACTATTTAGTATCGAACTTTCTTTATTTTTAGGTAGTTGTTTGTTCATGTTTCAGTTTTCAAAATATTATAAAAAATTTCGTTTGTTGGAACGGTTAGATAAAGATCCTATCGGCACACTTGAACAATTGCCGGCTAGTCAAGATATAAATGAAGTTTTTTGGCGGCTTAAAATCATAAAATTAATAGAAGAAAATCAACAAATCGAAAAAAAAAATTTGCAGCGAAGTAGTTCTCAGATGGACTATTTCACTTTATGGCTGCATCAAATCAAAACACCTATTTCAGCTATCAGCTTATTGATACAACGAGACAGTCAAACAAAATTTAGCTATCAAATGGAACAAGAGCTGTTGCAAATCGAAAATTATACACATATGGCATTAAATTATTTAAAAATAGAGCAAAGCGGTTCTGATTTGGATTTTGAACAAGTTTCGCTTGATCGCGTGATCAAAGAGACTGTTAAAAAATTTTCTATCTTATTTATTTATAATCGTATCCAATTAGACTATCAAGAGACAGCAGCTGTTGTTTTGTCAGATGAGAAGTGGCTGCGGGTATTAGTTGAACAAATTATTTCCAATGGTTTGAAATATACTTCAGAAGGTGGCGTTATCAGGATCTACATGAGTCCCAAAAAAGATCAGCAACTTATTATTGAAGATACCGGTATCGGCATCCGTTCTGAAGATTTGCCGCGTATATTTGAACGTGGTTATTCGGGTTTTAATGGAAGGATACATGAAAAATCAACTGGACTGGGATTATTTCTTAGTCAGGAAATAACAAAACGACTTGGTCATGACCTATCAATCGAATCAACTTTAGGAAAAGGCACCAAAGTAACGATCGATTTAGCCAGAAAACCGTTAATAAAAGACTATTGAGGGAGAATCTTACAAAATTGTAAGATTAAACAGTAATCTGTAAGAAAAGATAAAAGCAGATGATGTTCATTTTTATTAAACTAGTAATAGAGATAAAGAAATGAGCAGGGGGAAACAAACATGACATTATTAGAAGTGAACCATTTAAAAAAGACCTATACGGGAAGATTTTCAACTCAGGAAGTCCAAGCCTTAAAAGATATAAATTTTTCAGTTGAAAAAGGAGAATTTGTCTCTATTATGGGAGAATCTGGTTCAGGAAAGACCAGCTTATTGAATATTTTAGCAACACTTGATACGGCTACCGCTGGTGAAGTAATGTTGGAAGGAAAAGACCTAACAGAAATCAAAGATAGCGATATTTCTAATTTCCGTAGAGATTTCCTAGGATTTGTTTTCCAAGATTTTAACTTGTTGGATAATTTTTCAATCAAAGACAATATTTTATTGCCGCTAGTGTTGTCGAACACTTCAATAACTGAAATGGAAGGTCGTTTGACACCTATCGTTAAAAGATTGAAAATTGATGGAGTGATCAATCATTTTCCGTATGAAGTTTCTGGGGGACAAAAACAGCGTGCAGCGGTAGCTAGGGCCTTGATCACAAATCCCAAATTATTACTTGCAGATGAGCCGACTGGAGCATTAGATTCAAAATCCAGCCAGAGTCTATTAGAAACCTTTGAATCCATTAATAATGCTGGTCAAACGATTATCATGGTTACTCATAGTACTAGGGCCGCAGCTTACTCGAACCGTGTATTGTTTATTCAAGACGGCGAAGTGTATCACGAAATTTACCGAGGAGAACAAACGCCAGATCAATTTATGGACAAAATTTCTCAATCGTTGGTTGTTTTAGCAAATAGAGGTGAGCAACATGAATAAATTTTTTTTCTCAAAGTTGGCCTTACGTAACCTTAAATCCAATAAGCAAATTTATTTTCCTTACATTTTTGCTTCAATTGCAACAGTAGCGATGTTCTACATGATGGTTGCTTTAATGGGAAATGAATTTATTCAAACTAGATCAGATACTTTGTCTACACTTTTCACTTTAGGAGCTATAGTCGTTGGGGCATTTTCCTTTATATTTATTTTGTATACCAATAGTTTCCTGATCAAACGTCGAAAAAAAGAAATTGGCCTATATGCTATATTAGGAATGAAGAAAAGCCATGTTTCTAAAATATTGGCGATTGAATCAATCGTAACAAGTTTTTTTAGTATTGTTGTAGGTTTGATGGTTGGGCATCTATTGGGGGAGCTTGCTTTTCTTGTTTTGAACTATGCTTTAAAGTTCGGGATAGAAATGTCTTTTCCTTTTACGATACAGGCAATGCTGATTGCAATCGGACTATTTGCCCTCATCTTTTTAACAACGTTAGTTTACAATATCACTCAAGTTACGTTTTCTAATCCTATCCAATTGATTAAAGGCAAGCAGACAGGAGAACGGGAGCCAAAAAGTTCGCTTATACTGTTTATTTTTTCATTGTTATTGATTGGATCAGGATACTGGATGTCGCTGACCATTGATAACCCGCTTGATGCCATGATTTATTTTTTCCTTGCAGTACTGTTGGTTATTGGCGGTACGTATTTCTTATTCATTTCCGGATCTATTTTCATCCTGAAAAAACTGAAGAAAAATAAGCAGTTATATTATCGTCCGAGTCCATTTATTTCAATCTCCGGGATGCTTTATCGGATGAAACAAAATGCAGTAGGGTTAGCAAATATCACTATTCTAGCGACTATGGTCATTGTTGCGGTATCAACGACAGCAGCTATTTTTATTGGGACCCAAGATGCTTTAACGGTCCGTTTGCCTTATGAAAATCAAAGAACCTATTATGAAACCGTCGATTTGGAAGAGCAACTTGAAGCCATCGAAAAGGAAACAGAAACGAATGGATTAAAAGTTACGGGGATAGAAATGTATGTTTACTATAATCTGTTCCGTAGCATTGAAGATAACAAAATTATGATTGATGAGGCTGATTTTGCTAATGAGATACCGGATACTGTCCAGTTGCTTGTCAAAGAAGATTATGAGAGGATAGCCGATGAAACAATCCATTTACAATCCGATGAAGTGTTGGTGTTTGATTCAAAAAACACATTTGATTTTTCAACGCTGCTTATCGGAGACACAACGTATCAGGTCAAAGCAAAAATAGAGAACCCCTTGAAGATGGACAAATCACAGAGTCCCAATATAATCGTGGTAGTGGATTCTAAAGAAGTCTTAGAATCCATTATAGAAACTGATTTTAGATCAAGAGGGATAGAACTTCCGATTGTTGCAGATGCAGTCATTTCTTGGGACACGACTGGAACGCAAGAGCAGAAGAAAGACTATTCTGAAAAAATAGCAGCTAGCGTAAGTGATAGCGATAACTCATATTTTCAGTCGAGAGAACTTATGCGTGAAGAATGGAACACTATGAATGGCGGGTTTTTGTTCTTAGGCATTTTTCTTGGATTATTGTTTACGTTTGGAGCAGCGCTGATTACGTATTTCAAACAAGTTTCAGAAGGCTATGATGACCGAGAAAAATTTCAAATTATGCAAAAAGTTGGGTTAGATAAACAAATGATTCGCAAAACCACCCGCTTACAAATTGTTTGGATGTTCTTTTTGCCGTTAATTATCGCTGTGATTCATGTTGCATTTGCTTTTCCAATTATTCAAAAGTTATTGCTTGTTTTTAGTGTGGTCAATACAGCATTAGTCTTTTGGTGTTTTATCGGCGTAATAGTTGGCTTTAGTGCGATTTATTGGATCATTTACCAAGTAACATCAAAAGTTTATTATAGTATTGTTGAATAGTATAACTAGGGCATGTTTTAAAACTATCTTGTTAAGAGCAAGTAACGGGAACGAGGGTTAGTTGGAGTAACTGAGAATCCAATTTGCATTTGAGTAGCGGGAACGAGCGTTAGTTCGAGTAACTGAGAATTCAATTTGCATTTGAGTAGCGGGAACGAGCGTTAGTTCGAGTAACTGAGCACCCAATTTTTATTTGAGTAGCGGGAACGAGGGTTAGTTCGAGTAACTGAGCACCCAATTTGCATTTGAGTAACGGGAACGAGGGCTAGTTCGAGTAACTCAAAATAGTGGACTATTTTATTTGACTCCTTGACTTATTAAGTCATTCTTGTTGTTCGATTCTGATTTTAATCACCCCATATCTTTGTCAATTAGCCCAAAAATAAGAAGAGTCATTAGTTTTAAAACACATCCTAATTAAATCGCTAAATTAAAAGCTGGTATAAGAATCTTAAGATTCTTATACCAGCTTTTTTATATAGATCCATAAGTTAAAAAAAATAAAGATAAAACGCTTGCAATTACTAATGAAAAAGGTTACATTGTACTTGTATATACAAGTTGCAATTATAAAATTATTTTTAGGAGGAAAGAAAATGGCAGATTACACACAAGATGCAAAGCAGCTTTTAGAAGATATCGGAGGTCCCGATAATATTTCTGCAGTCACTCACTGTGCCACTCGCATGCGTTTCGTATTAAATGATCCTGCAAAAGCAGATAGCAAAAAAATTGAGGATATCCCTGTAGTTAAAGGAACATTTACTCAAGCCGGTCAGTATCAAGTTATTATTGGGAATGATGTTGCTACATTTTACAATGAATTTTCTAAAATATCCGGTAAAGAAGGCGTATCTAAAGATGAAGTGAAAGCAGCAAGTAAACAAAATCAAAACCCTGTGCAACGTGCAATGTCTGTTTTAGCAGAAATTTTCACACCGATTATTCCAGCAATTATTGTCGGAGGTTTAATTTTAGGGTTCCGTAACATTTTAGAAGCTGTCCCAATGGGCTGGCTTGACGGCCAAACAATCGTTGAAGTTTCTCAATTCTGGGCAGGTGCGAATAGTTTCTTATGGTTGATCGGTGAAGCTATTTTCCACTTCTTACCAGTAGGTATTACTTGGAGTGTTGCTAAGAAAATGGGAACAACTCAAATTTTAGGTATTGTTTTAGGTATCACGCTTGTATCCCCTCAATTATTGAACGCGTACGCCGTTGCTGGAACAGCAGCAGCAGAAGTTCCAGTTTGGGATTTTGGTTATTTTACGATTGATATGATCGGCTACCAAGCGCAAGTTATTCCTGCTATGTTAGCTGGATTTTTACTAGCTTATCTAGAATTGTGGTTGCGTAAAGTTATCCCACAATCGATTTCAATGATTTTTGTACCATTCTTTGCTTTAGTTCCAACTGTTTTAATTGCTCATACTGTTTTAGGACCAATTGGTTGGGTCATTGGAGGATGGGTTTCTAGTATTGTGTATGCAGGATTAGGAAGCTCATTTAACTGGTTATTTGGAGCATTATTCGGTTTCTTCTACTCACCACTAGTAATCACTGGATTGCACCACATGACGAATGCGATCGATCTACAATTGATTGCAGATTTCCAAGGAACTAATTTATGGCCAATGATCGCTTTATCAAATATTGCTCAAGGTTCTGCAGTGTTAGCTATCATTTACTTGCACCGTGGAAACGAGAAAGAAGAACAAATCTCTATTCCAGCAGCTATTTCATGTTACTTAGGTGTAACAGAACCGGCTATGTTCGGGATCAACATCAAATATATCTACCCATTTGTGGCTGCTATGATCGGTTCAGGTCTTGCAGGATTAGTATCAACTATTTTTAACGTAACAGCTAATTCAATTGGTGTAGGTGGACTTCCGGGAATTCTTTCCATTCAAAATCAATACTGGGGTATTTTTGCAATTAGTATGGTGATTGCAATAGTAGTACCGTTTGCATTGACGATCGTTTTCCGCAAATACAATATTTTAAATAAATCAGATCAAGTAGAAGCAGAAGTTATACAACCAGAATTAGGGAAATAAATTTAGAAAGTAGGAAATAGAATGAGTACCTTTCATGAGAAAGTCGTGTATCAAATTTACCCAAAATCTTTTAAGGATTCTAATGGAGATGGAGTAGGGGATTTAAAAGGAATCATTGAAAAAGTGCCTTATTTAGCAGATTTAGGTGTTGATGTACTATGGATCAATCCCTTCTTCATTTCTCCACAAAAAGATAATGGCTATGATATCGCTAATTATGTAGAAATCGATCCATTATTTGGAACGATGGAAGATTTTGAGAAGCTCATTGATATAACCACTGAATACAAATTGGAAATCATGTTAGATATGGTTTTAAATCACACATCAATTGATCATGAATGGTTTCAACGAGCATTAAAAGGTGAAAAAAAATACCAAGATTACTATATATTACGTGAACCTAAAGCAGATGGAAGCCATCCTACGAACTGGGTCTCAAAATTTGGAGGCCCAGCTTGGGCTCCTTTTGCGGATACTGGAAAAGAATATTTGCACCTATATGATGTTTCGCAAGCAGATTTAAATTGGCGTAATCCTGAAGTAAGAGATGAAGTATTTAATGTGGTTAATTTTTGGATAGATAAAGGTGTAAAAGGATTCCGGTTTGATGTGATCAATGTAGTTGGCAAGGAGGAAGAACTTGTTGATGCAGCAGATGGCGTAGGAAAATCGTTATATACTGATCGACCAATAGCACATGAATTTATTCATGAAATGAATCAAAAAACTTTTGGAAAACAACCAAATATGATGACTGTTGGAGAAATGTCTTCAACGACTATTGAAAATGGGATTGCTTATTCCAATCCTGAAAAACAAGAATTATCGATGGTTTTTAGTTTCCATCATTTGAAAGTCGATTATCTAGATGGAGAAAAATGGAGCAAGATGCCATTTGATTTCATGGAATTAAAAGAATTACTTAATAATTGGCAAGAAGGAATGTCTAAAGGGAATGGATGGAATGCATTATTCTGGAGCAATCATGACCAACCGCGTGCAATAAACCGCTTTGGAGACCCTGTCAATTACTTTGAAGCTTCTTCTAAGATGTTAGCTCAGACGATCCATTTGCTGCGTGGAACCCCTTATGTTTATCAAGGAGAAGAAATCGGCATGAAGAATCCGGAATTTCAAGAGATTACAGATTATGTAGATGTAGAGACCCAAAATGCCTATAAAGAACTACAAGCTAATGGTCTGCCACATGAAGAAATCATGGAAATCATTAAAGAAAAATCGCGAGATAACAGCCGAACACCGATGCAATGGACAGCCGAAAGGAATGCTGGTTTTACAACTGGCGAACCTTGGATAAAAGTAGCTGAAAACTACCATGAGATCAATGTAGCAAAAGAGCGAAAAGAAGGAACTATTTTTAACTTCTATAAAAAATTGATTCAGTTAAGGAAAGAGATGCTAGTCATTTCTGAAGGGAATTATCGTGGGATCCTAATGGAACATCCAAGCGTTTATGGCTATGTAAGAGAATATGAAGGAGAACAATTATTAGTCCTTAATCATTTCTATCCAGAATCCGTAATCATTGAGATTCCAGAAGAATTTTTAGCTAGATCTAGTTCTTATCTTATTGGTAATGGAGAAAAGAAAGCATTAACAGCTAAATTGGAATTAGGGCCTTACGAAACCATTGCTTTTCATTTTGAAGCAGATGACAAAAAAGAATACTGAATTCGTTATACAAAAAATTATAGACCAACAAAAAAACGCTCAGGGTATAGAACCGAGGCTGCTGAAAAAGTCAGATAGAAATATCTGGCTTTTTTGCTATTCATCGAATAGGAAAA
>NZ_JAGGRF010000040.1:0-29746 GCF_018612935.1 Carnobacterium sp. ISL-102
TCGAAACGGATGGGCCAGCAAACGGCGAAGCCGTGCGGTAGTAGACGAGTGTACAAAAGTAGAACGCCTAAACTAGCAGGATAATAGGACGACCGAGAAAAACTTGACACAGACCACTGATCCCTTGTATTTGTTCTTTATATTAAAAACGGTTACAATAGTATTGAATTCAATTAAAAATCACTTAGGGGGTCTGGAAAAAATGAAAAAAATCATCAATGATCCATCGAATATCTTAGATGAAATGTTAAACGGTTTAGTCTTTGCATATGAAGAGTTAGTTGAGCGATTACCTGAGACGTCTGTTATTCATCGTAAAGTTGAGCAATCTGGAAAAGTTGGTTTAGTGAGTGGCGGCGGAAGCGGACACGAACCATCTCATGCCGGTTTTGTTGGAAAAGGAATGCTTTCAGCTGCTGTATGTGGTGAAGTATTCACATCTCCAACTCCTGATCAAATTTTAGAAGGCATTAAGGCTAGTGATGAAGGAAAAGGTGTGTTTTTAATTATTAAAAATTACTCTGGAGATGTCATGAATTTTGATATGGCAAAAGAGTTAGCAGAGATGGAAGATATTAAAGTTGATTATGTCATAGTAGATGATGATATCGCTGTTGAAGACAGCACATATACTGCTGGAAAACGTGGTATCGCAGGCACGGTTTTAGTCCACAAGATATTAGGCGCTGCTGCTGAAAAAGGCTTATCTTTAGAAGAAATCAAACTATTAGCAGATAAACTTATCCCTGCTGTAAAATCTTTAGGTGTTGCTTTGAATCCTGCTACAGTACCCGAAGTCGGTAAACCAGGTTTTGAATTAGAAGCTGACGAAATCGAATTTGGGGTAGGTATCCACGGCGAACCTGGCTACCGTAGAGAAAAGCTTCAACCTTCAGCTGCATTAGCTCAAGAACTCGTGAACAAATTGAAAAAAGAATTCAAATGGCAATCAGGGGACTCTTTTGCGATCTTAATTAATGGCATGGGTGCCACTCCACTGATGGAACAATTTATTTTCATGAACGATGTGAAACAACTGTTGGGGGATGAAGGGTTAACTTTAGCCTTTAGAAAAGTTGGCGACTACATGACCTCAATTGATATGGAAGGTCTATCTCTTACTTTAGTCAAACTAGAAGACTCTAACTGGTTAGAGTACCTAAATGCACCTGTAACAACTATTGCTTGGTAAAGAAAGGATGACTGAATATTATGTTGAATCAAGAAACAGCAAAAAAATGGCTTGAACTCTTTATTGAACAACTCTTAGAAAATAAAGCGTATCTCAGTGAATTAGATACCGCGATTGGTGATGGAGATCACGGTAATAACCTTGCTCGCGGAGCTAACGCGTTAGCAGAGGTATTACAAACAAAAGAATTTGAAACGTTAACTGATCTTCTAAAAACAACTGGAATGACTTTGGTCAGTAAGGTCGGGGGCGCTTCTGGACCGCTTCTGGGCTCTGCTTTTATTAGTATGGCTAAGGCTAGCCAAGACAGTGATGACTTAGCTACAGTCTTAGAAGCTGGATTAGAAGGTATTCAAAAGCGTGGTAAGGCTGCTGCAGGTGAAAAAACAATGGTCGACGAATGGATCCCAGTTGTTGATGCGGTCAAAGCAAACAAGTTGACCGTTGCTTTGATTGATGAGACTCTTGAAAAAACTAAAAACATGAAAGCAACTAAAGGACGCGCTTCTTATTTAGGCGATCGTTCTATCGGTCACATTGACCCTGGTGCTATGTCTAGCAACTATCTATTCAAGACAATGATAGAAGCAGGTGTTTATGATGAATAAAGAATATGGTGTATTGATTGTTTCTCATGTAGCCGACATCGCTGACGGTTTAGCTAAATTAATTGGTGAAGTAGCTAAAGACGTCACAATAAAAAGCGCCGGCGGAACGCCAGAAGGTGGAATTGGTACAAGTTTTGATAAAATCGAAGAAGCATTATCTTCTTTTGAAGAAAAAACAGTTCTTGCTTTTTATGATTTAGGTAGTGCCAAAATGAATCTAGAACTAGCTATTGAAACTTCTGATAAAACAGTTCGTTTATACGATACTGCTTTTGTTGAAAGTGCTTATACAGCAGCAGCTTTGTTGCAAGCAGAAGCACCTATAGAGGCTATTGAAGAGCAGTTAAGTGCCTTAGAAATAAAATAATTTTTATGATCCCGGAATCACTCTCTATACTGGAGAGTGATTTTTTTTATTCTAACTTAGAAGATTACTTATTTATTATTTTCATGAAAATTTCTCTTACACACCGTACTTGATTTATGTATACTTGATTTTAGAAACAAAAAAGGAGTTTTTACTATCAAAGAAGTTAAAGAAAACAGATTGCCTCACAATGGCAAAGAAGGAATGTTATATGGTATCATTATTTGTTCAATAACTGTCCTAATTATGAGTACAGTAAACATTAGTCTAGAATTTGGTAAGCTTGATACAGAAGTACTTATGATTATCCTTAAGTCTTTTCCAATCATTTTGATTATTGCTATGTTATTAGAAGTGCTCGTTTTTGGGCGGATTGCTGAAAAATTAGTTCACACTTTTTCTAATGATACTGATGGATTTAATGCGAAAACGTTATTTAACATCCTTTTTACTGTAATTGGTATGTCTCTCACTATGACAGTAATTGGCACTATGATCGGTAAGGGGTTCACCTTAGCTTCATTTGAAGCATTATCACATTGGCCTAGAAATTTTTCTATTGCTTTATTTTGTGAACTTTTAATTGCACAGCCTCCTGCAAGATTAGTTATGAAAAAAATACATTTACGTCAGGAAAGTAAGTTGATTGTAAAAGATAATTCTTCAATAGATTTCGATTGAAACTTCTACTTTCAAAGCAAAAGAGACTATTCCATCAAAATGGAATAGTCTCTTTGTTCTATACATAATCAAAAACCCTTCAAATTATTTGTTTTTTCTTTTAGGTCTATGTTTGAAAACCCTTGTAGCTTCTACAGCTGCTTGCCAGCCAGCATACAAATCTTCACGTTCTTCTTCTTCCATATTTGGCTCGAACGTAGCATCTTTTTCCCAATATTTTTTGATCTCATCTTGATTTTTCCAAAATCCTGTTGCTAATCCAGCAAGATAAGCGGCTCCTAACGCTGTTGTTTCACTAATCTTAGAACGTTCGATTCTAGTATCCAAAATATCTGATTGAAATTGCATCAAGAAGTCATTTTTCGATGCTCCTCCATCAACACGTAGCGTTTTAATTGGAATTCCAGAATCTTTATTCATTGTATCTACAACATCTTTTGTTTGGTAAGCTAATGATTCAAGCGTTGCTCTGATAAAATGTTCTTTAGTTGTCCCGCGTGTTATGCCAAAAACAGCTCCACGAGCATCTTGATCCCAATAAGGAGCACCTAACCCTGTAAATGCCGGTACTACATACACATTTTCTGTTGAGTCTACTCTTTTAGCATATTCTTCAGATTCCGGAGCACTTCTAAACATTCTCATACCATCTCTCAGCCATTGAAGTGCTGACCCAGCTACAAAAATACTACCTTCTAATGCATAAGTAATTTCACCGTTGATGCCATATGCAATGGATGTAAGTAAACCATTGTCTGACTTGATTGGTTCTTTTCCAGTATTCATAATAATAAACGCACCTGTACCATAAGTGTTTTTAACCATTCCTTTTTCGTATCCTACTTGACCAAATAAAGCTGCTTGTTGGTCACCAGCCATACCAGCAATTGGAATTTGCCCACCAAAGAAATGTTCTGGAATTGTTTTTCCATATACTTCAGAAGAAGACCTAACTTCTGGCAGCATTTCTTTTGGAATATCTAATAATGCTAAAATATCTTTATCCCATTTAAGATCATAAATATTAAACATCATTGTACGACTTGCATTTGAATAATCTGTAACATGAACTTTTCCACCTGTTAATTTCCAAACTAACCAAGTATCGATTGTTCCAAATAGTAATTCGCCTTTTTTAGCCCGTTCTCTTGAACCTTTAACATGATCTAAAATAAATTTAACTTTAGTTGCTGAGAAATAAGAGTCGACGACTAGACCTGTTTTATCTTTAATCAATTTTGTATGTCCATCTTGTTTAAGTTGATCTGAAATATCATTCGTTTGTTTTGATTGCCATACAATTGCACGATAAATCGGTCTACCTGTTTCTTTGTCCCAAACAACTGTCGTTTCACGTTGGTTGGTGATCCCAATGCTATCAATATCATCTGGTTTTAGTCCTGCTTCGATTAAAACACCTGCAATAACGGATAAAACTGAAATCCAAATTTCGTTAGCGTCATGCTCTACCCAACCTGGTTGAGGAAAATGTTGTGTAAATTCTTTTTGAGAACTCCATTTAGGGTTTCCTGCTTTATCAAATATTATCGCTCTAGAACTAGTAGTACCTTGGTCGATCGACATAATATATTCTTTTGTCATTTTGTTCCCTCCCATAATATAATACGCTTTCAAGCCTTGTTCCCTTAATGTACCGCTAAAAAAAATCATTGTAAAGCATTCGCTATCCAAATCTCGAAATAAATGATAACGCTCTCTATTTTTATTTATTTAGCTTCTATCCAGGTCCATTTATAACTATCTGGACCAAAAACACGTTTATAAAAATCTTCAACATTTGGATTTAATAGATACGAATCTGCTGATTGATATAATGGTGCAAGAGCTGCATCTTCACCTAAAGCAACTTTTTCAATTTCAACTAATGTTTCCCAGCGTGCTTCGTCATCATCATAAGTTGCTTTTGCTTTATCTACTAAAGCATCTACCTCTGAATTCGAATAATTCATACGATTGATGTCTGTATCAAAACGTTCCACATAATTGATTGGATCTGCAAAGTCAGCAATCCATGAATTAACAGCCATATCATAGTCGCCTGCACGCACTGTTTCCAATTTCATACTGAACGGCATACTTCTCAACTTAACAATCAAACCTGGTAAGTTTTTTTGTAATTGATCCTGTAAATATTCTGCCAATCGTTTTGAATCTTCTGTATCTGAGGTAATCAATTCTAATTCAATACTGTCCGTACCTAATTCTGATAGCCCCGTTTCCCAAGCTTTTTCAGCTTTTTCTAAATCATAAGCCAATAGATCCCCAGCATCTTCACGATAATCTGTATCTGTTCCTGGATTACTTGCTAAACCGGCTGGAACAAATCCATCAATCGGCTCTGATCCATCTTGCAAGACACTCTTCGTGTAGCCTTCTTTATCAATAGCAGAGGCGATAGCTAAGCGGATATTCCCATTGCTTAATTCCGTTGATTCTTCATTATTCAAGTTATTCATTTCAATGTAAAACGTTGTCGCATTCAATGATGAATGAAAATTAGGGTCTTCAATATATTGAGAGACAAAATTTCCTGATAAAAAGGCAATGTCGGTATCCTCATTTTCATATAAATTTAACTCCGTGGTAACTTCTTTGATTACATCAACGGTTATTGTATCCAAAATAACCGATTCAGCGTCCCAATAGTCTTCATTCTTTTCAAATGTCCATCCCATACTGCTTGCTTGATCCCATCCTTTTAATACAAATGGACCATTATAAATTAAATTTTCATGTGTGCTCCCATACTCATCGCCTTGTTCTTGGGCAAAAACTTTATTTTGGGGAAAGAAAAAAGGTAACGTCAATAACTGATCAAAATAAGGTGTTGGCTGCACCAATGTAATCTCTAAATCAGTAGCATTGATTGCTTTAACACCTAACTCCGTTGGATCTAATTCATCATTTATAACTTCAGTAGCATTTTGGATCAAGCCGTCAAACATATAGGCATATCCGCTTGCTGTTTCCGGTGCCACGACTTTTTGCCAAGCATAGACAAAATCATCTGCTGTAACAGCTTCTCCATTAGACCAAACAGCATCTTCACGTATCTTAAAGGTATACGTTTTTCCATCTTCACTGATGGTAGGTTCTTCAGCTGCCACACCTAAAACAGGCTCAGAATCTGGTCCTAAAACATACAACCCTTCAAAAACATTATTCATAACGGTAAAACTTGTTAAATCAGTTGCTAAAGCTGTATCCATAGAAGGAATTTCTGAGGAAGCTGTTAAACGTAATTCTTGTGTATCAGCTAGCTTTTTCTCGCCATCAGCAGAAGATTTCGCAGTTGAAGACCCTTCAGGATCTGCACCCCCACATGCTGTTAATAACACTGTTAAACTAAGTATACCCAAGCCTTTTATTTGATTTTTCATTTATTATCACCCTCCCATATTGTTTTATTTTTGTACTTCTTTAAAAAAACGCCTAACAGCACATAACTCCTTTTGATACTTTGTTCCTTCAAGCTTTGTGACCATTACTTTTGATCCAGGAGTTTGTGAATGAATCATTTGATCATCCCCTAAATAAATTCCTACATGGTGAACTTCTCCATTACCTTCTTGATAAGCGAAAAACAATAAATCGCCTGGAATTGCTTCCTCATAAGTGTGAACTTCCCCTTCAAATACTTGCTCTTGAGCATCCCGGCTCAACCAAATGCCAAAGGTTCGAAACAATGTATACACAAATCCGGAACAATCAAATCCAGCTGCACTTGTTCCCGCCCATACATATCTCAAATCTAAAAAAGATTTTGCGCTATCAATCATTTGTTCAACAGCATCTACTGGTAAGTCCCCAATTATACGAGCATCACTTTCTGCCATAAAACCAATACCATCTGGTGTAAGGACTTTATATTGTTTAGCTGTAGCTTCTAATACAGTTAAAATTGTACCAATAGAAACTACTTGAGACGTTTTTGTCTCACTTATAAAACTAATTTTTGCCGTTGACCGACTAACAGCAACCTGTTTTAATGCTTCTGACCAGCCATCTGGCACAACAATAAGGTCTTTAGCTATTACCCAGCCTGGATATCCATTAGGATCATTTTTATAAGCTTGTTTTGGGACGCTTACTTTAGCAAATGTTCCAATAATTTCAATTACTTCAACAATATCACCATAAAGCAGTTCCGAATCTACTAAACGGTCCTCATATAGTTTTAGTGCGTCCTCATCTGATAAGGTATAAAAAGTTTCTTTTCTATTTTGTGTTAACAGTTTCTCCTGAATAGGATGGTAGTCATTTTTTGACCATAAAAAAGTTGTTGTCGTACTGACCATATTTCTCATTTATCCACTCTCTCCTTACCACCGACTTTTTACTTTAACTAGCAAGAACGCTATTATTCAGTCAGTATCTGTTAAAAATTCAAATACTAATTTCCCTAACTCTTCCATCCATTCTATTGCCTTTGCTTCTTCCTTCACGTCTTTGTTTAATGCAGCAATAAAAACAGTTTGATCTTTATATCTAAACAATCCAACATCGTGACGGATCCCGTTGTCTTCACCAGTTTTATTTAGCATTTCTAAATTAGGGATCGCTCTTTCATCCAAGTAACCTGGCAGCCCGATTCGAAACTGTTGCAACAAAAAAGGTTTTTCAATTTGATCTTTCACCGTTGGATGCTTGTTTCCTAGCTCGATGATTTCTTTTAAAATCTCCAAGGCTCCCCGCGGTGAGATCTCATTGACTAAACCAGATTCATAATCCATTAAGTACCGCCTTAAAGCTATTCTTTTACCCCACTTCTTTGTTTTTATCCACGTCTGTATACTTTCTAATCCCGCATAATAAATCAACCGATTAGTAGCTTCATTATCGGAAACAGCAATCATCAATTGCAGGAGTTCTTCAATACTCCATTCCTCAATAGACGTCAAAATGTGTAATACTCCAGATCCATTTGCACGACCGATCTTTGAAACTTTTATTTTATGCATTAAATCAAGGTTCCCTTGAATGGCTTGTTCATAATAATAAAGATAGATTGGAAGCTTGATGATGCTTGCAGCAGGAAATAACTCTTCTTCATTTCTACTAGCTAATTTTTGCGTTCCATCATGGATATAGATCCCACTTTCAATAAAAGGTGCAAATTTAGTTGCTAAAACGTGTATTTCCTTATCCCAATCCATTTTCATCCTCATTTCTTTTTTTATAACAGAAAAATTCACATTAAAAACTCATTTTCCTGTCACTTTAAATTAATTATATAGAATCTAATCATCTATCGCAACAGAAACGCAACGCTTACATTCTAAGTGCTGCATGCCTTTCTCTACTTCACTATTGTTTAAACCAAAAAAGGGAATTGAGATAAAAATCTCAATTCCCTTTTTTTATTTAAACGTAATACAAATTTTCTGATGGATAAAATGGATCACACGTGATATCTAGGCCTAGTTTACGAAGGGTTTGTTCATCATCTTTATTCAGCATTACAGTTGAGTGTGCTTGAACATCTTGCAACTCCGATAATTTATTGTAGGCTAATTGAGCTGTTGGATTAGTGACTGCACTTATCGCAAGAGCAATCAGAACTTCATTTGCATTCAACGCTGCCATTTTACTGTGAAGATCATTCACTTTAAGTTTTTGGATCGTTTCTAAAATATTTGGCGATAATAAATGGATCTCATCTGAAATATGAGCCAAAACCTTGATCGAATTTAAAATGGCTGCAGAACACGAATCCATTAAAGCCGTCGTTCTGCCCGTTACAAGTTGGCCATCTGGCATTTCGAATGCGATAACTGCTGGCATGTCAGTCGCTTCAGAATGTTCTCTTATCTGTTCAGCATATTTACGAGCTGGCGCCACTGGTACTCTATCTTCTTTTTTCAGTTCGACTTCTTCCATGATCAATTTCATATGGTTTAAAATTTCTTCATCTATTAGCCCTTTTTTAAAATCACACTCTGTCGAAAAGCTTCTACGAATGATTTCTTGTTTAGAGGCGTCTTTAATAACTTCATCATCAATAATACCAAATCCTACACGATTAACGCCCATATCTGTCGGAGATTGGTATACTGATTCTTTTCCAGTAATTTTTTCAATGATTTTTTTAATAACTGGGAATGTTTCAAGATCACGGTTGTAGTTGACCGCTACTTGATTGTATTTTTCAAAGTGAAAATTATCAATCATATTTACATCTTTCAAATCTACCGTAGCCGCTTCATAAGCAATGTTAAGCGGATGTTTCAATGGTACATTCCAAACTGGAAAAGTTTCAAATTTTGAATAACCAGCTGTTTTGCCTTGATGGCGCTCATGGTAAAGCTGATTTAAACACGTTGCTAATTTCCCACTTCCAGGACCTGGCGCTGTAACAACAACAATTGGTTTCGTTGTTGGAATGTACTCATTTTTCGCAAAGCCTTCTTCACTTACAATTGTTTCGATAGCTGATGGGTATCCTTCGATTGCAGCATGCGTGAAGACTTTGATATCTCTTCTTTCTAGCTTATTGATAAAGAGTTTTGTAGAAGGCTGACCATTATATCGAGTGATCACGACACTATTTACTTCTAGACCATACCCTCTTAGTTCATCAATCAATCTTAAAACGTCCATATCATAAGTAATGCCATAATCGCCGCGAATTTTATTGCGTTCGATATCTCCAGCGTACACACAAATAATAATTTCAGCCTGATCTTTCAATTTTTGCAATAATTTGATTTTGGCATTCTCATCAAACCCTGGCAATACACGCTTAGCATGCTTGTCCCCAATAAGTTTTCCACCAAATTCAAGATATAATTTATCGTAATCATTCACTCGTTCAAGGATATATTTTGATTGTTCTTCAATATATTTTTGTGGATCAAACCCTACTTTTTTAATATGCTTTCCTCCTATACAGTTGCTAAATTTTAGCAGCTATCCTTTTAAACAAAAAAAAGTTAGACGATTTTTGTCGTACTAACGATTTTTATTTTCTAACTACTATTAAGAATAAATAAGTTTGCCTAATATGTTGCCTAAATCTAACGCATTTTTTTATATTCTTTTCAATTATAGTGGTTTATTTTTTATTATCAATCTATTTTCTTGAAGAATCTTTTTTTAGTTTTGCTTTATCAAATTAAGCTATAGAAGATATCAATACGGCCTTAAAGCCTATTAATATTCATCAAGACTCTTCACGCCATGCTATAGCTAAGCCTTTCAAAAAGTTTCTAGCGTATCGATCACCACATTCTTTGTAATTTCGATGTCCTTCTTTTCTAAAGACTGCACTTAATTCACTTTTTGATATTTCGACTCCCGCATTCCCTAAAATACCTAACATATCTTCACTCGTAAGGGAAAGAGCTATTTTAATTTTTTTAAGCAACATATTATTCACATTTTCATTCGTTATCGTCATTGGCGCTTTTTTTTCTGGTTCATTGACTGCTGATTCTTTTTTGCCTCTTTTGAATATGATCAAACCATTTAAAAAAGATTCTAATGTTTGATTAGAGCAGTTTTTTACATACTCATTTTCTTGGAAATCATTTTCTTTTGCATTATCAGAATTTTGTTTTTTTGATTTATCCAACATTTTTTTGATATCTTCTTTTGTTATTTCTAATCCGCCTAATTTAAAGATCTCTACCATCTCTGTATCTTTAATATCTAAAGCATATCTTAGTCTTACTAATCGATCGTTATTATTCATCTTATTTTACCCTCCAAAGACTTTCTCAAATTGTTAACTACTATATAGTATAAAGCTTTATTCATCGTATTGCACTCTTTGCTAAAAGATTGCTGCATATTTAAGTGTACCCCATTTGGCACACTATCTTCCTAGACCTCATTGATAAAAAACTACTGATCATTCTCTTTTGGTTCCCCTGATTTCAAAAGTTGTTTATCATTAAACATAAATAACGTCACGATAAAGAGGAGTAGGCCAGAGACTAAGAGAAGCCACTCGATCCGGACTAGATCCGCCAGTGGACCAAAAAGCACCATTCCTAATGGCATCATTGCTGTAGCAATCATTGTTTCCACTCCAAACACTCTTCCTAGATAGCCTTCTGGTACTCTCTCTTGAAGTAACACAATCGTTGATGCACTTAATAATGGTATTACCATACCAAATAAAGCCATAATAAGAGAGTAGTACCAAAAATTAAGAATCACTCCTAAAAGAACTGTACAGACTCCCATCATTAAAATAGCAAACGCAATCGAATGTATTCGATTCTTAAACCCGCCCCAAAAAGCTACTATCAATCCTCCAATGATCATGCCTAGTGAAAAAGCTACTTCGATCATAGTTAACCTCCATACATCGCCGCCATAGTTACGTGTCACTTGTAGAGGTGTCAAAAAAGAAACGGGAGCTGCCAGTAAATATGCTATCGAGAAATAACTATATAGCTTCTTTAAAAATTCTTGATTTTTAATATACATAAACCCCAATTTAAGGTCAGTTAAATAAGAATTTTCTTGAACTTGTGTAGCCTTATTGTGAGAAGAGATCCTCAAGAAAAAGGCTAAGATAATAATAGCCGCTATCGCTGTAATAACATCAATAAGGAAAATAATTTCAAGTGAAGCAAAGTTTAATAATGCTCCACTTGCCATCGGTGAAACTAACATCGTAAGGGCTTAAATACTTCCATTGAATCCATTAACTTTAGTTAATTTATCTTTCGGTACTATTTGAGGTAATACCGCACTAACCGCTGGGGTCTGAATTCCCGCACCTAAAGCTCGAATAGCTGAAGCAATCAACAAGGCCCATATTGAACCTTCCCCGCTTAAAAATAAAAAAATCAAAAGTAAGGTTGAAATAGCAATGACCGCATCTGAAAGAATAATAAGTTTTTTACGATCGTAGCGATCCGCCCACACTCCAGCAAAAGGTGACAAGAAGAAGGTCGGCAGAAATCCAAAAACAACAGATAGCATCATGATCACACCTGATTGCTCTCTCAAAGTAAGGTACCACGTAATTGCGTACTGGACTAGTGAAGACCCAAACAATGAGATTGTTTGACTACTTAGAAATAAAACAGTTGTCCGTTGCCAGTTTGAACCTGTTTGATTTGTCGGTTGTTCCACACTATTCCCCTCCTTTAGATGCAATCCCTTATGGAAAAGAGAAAAAAATTTCACTCTTTCTAATAATCGCTTATTCGAATACACGTCTCTGGTTACCTTTTCTATTCATTAATAGTATACATGAGACTCTATTAAACCAATAGTTACAGGTATTGGAATCTATTCTGATCCATACAAATAGAATTAATTTACCAAGATAAGAAGTTACAGTAAATAGGATGCGCTTTAAAACTAATCACTATTCTGATTTTAGGCTAACTGAGAAAGATGAGGGGTGATTAAGATCAGAATCGAATAATAAGAACGACTTAATGAGTCATGGAGTCAAATAGAATAGTTCTCTATTTTCAGTTACTCGAACTAACGCTTGTTGCGGATACTCAAATAAAAAAACGACTCTCAGTTACTCGAACTAACGCTCGTTGCGGATACTCAAATGATAGTCTACTTTGAGTATCGACTTTCTTTCCCTTTTTCACTGTCAAATCGGTTTATTTTAGAAACAGTAGCAGTAGCGGCCCTTTTTCTCTTAACAAGATAGTTTTAAAATACACCCTATCAATAAACTACACTTAGATAATCTAATTATTTATTAATAGTTTGTTGTAATTTCTATTATTTACTGCTAGAATAAATCAAAGCGAAGTCCTTTTAATTTAATCCAGAGAGATTAAAAAGGGTAACAAGTCAATTTATGATACGATACCTGAGGTCCTTTTGCGAATACACCATTCAAAGAGGGCATTTTTTGTGCCCAAAAATAGGAGGAATCGTACATGTCAAGCAAAAAAATTATTCAAATAGATGAAAAGGTCCCTATGAAATTACTCATTCCGTTAAGTTTGCAACATACATTTGCTATGTTTGGAGCTTCGGTATTAGTGCCCATCATCTTTGGTATTAACCCTAGTATTGTTTTGTTAATGAATGGAATTTCCACATTATTATTTATTCTTATTACTAAAGGAAAAGCTCCTGCTTATCTTGGTTCAAGTTTTGCCTTCATTGGGCCTGCAAGTATTATTATTGCGAACCAAGGATTTGCTTATGCTCAGGGAGGATTCGTTGTCTTAGGGATCATTGGCTGTCTTTTAGCCTTATTTATCAGACGTGTAGGTACAGCATGGATCAACATCGTTCTTCCACCAGCTGCAATGGGTGCTGTCGTTGCTTTGATCGGATTGGAGCTAGCAAGTAATACCGTTCAAGGCGGTTCGATAGGTGCAAACTTAATGACCGATACTGCCGCAACACAGGACTTCATCGTCTTTTCCATCACTTTAGGTGTAGCGATTTTAGGTTCGGTACTGTTTAAAGGATTTTTATCCACGATCCCAATTTTAATTTCAATCGTTGTTGGTTATATCTCTGCTGCAGCCTTTGGAATGGTCGATTTCACACCTTTAATGGAAGCCTCATTGTTCACCATGCCTCATTTTCAATGGGCAAAATTCGATGTGAATGCCATACTAACAATGTTGCCGGTTCTTCTTGTCTTAACTTCTGAACACATCGGACATCAAGTCGTCACTTCAAATGTTGTCGGTCATGATTTGATAAAAGACCCTGGTTTACATCGCTCTTTATTCGCCGACAATTTGGGTACTGCTTTATCTGGTCTGATTGGTGGGGTCCCTACAACAACTTATGGAGAAAACATTGGTGTCATGGCGATCACACGTGTATATAGCGTACGTGTAATTGCTGGAGCGGCCATTTTCTCAATCTGTATGGCTTTCATTGGACCTTTAGCAGCGTTTATCTCGACGATTCCAGGAAATGTGATTGGTGGAGTAACCTTCTTGCTTTACGGAATGATCGGAACAAGCGGTCTACGTTTACTAGTTGAATCTAAAGTAGATTATGGCAAATCAAAAAATCTGATTTTAACTTCTATCGTTCTTGTCTCTGGTTTAAGCGGACTAACAGTAAACTTTGCGGGAATTCAACTAAAAGGGATGATTCTTGCAAGTGTAGTCGGAATCGTTTTAAGTGTAGCCTTTTATTTATTTGAAAGAGCCGGCTTAATGAATGAATCAAGCGAAGACTAAATACTAAATACAAAATAAAAAAAGCTGGGTAGCACTTCTTCTATTTATTACTTAAATAGAAGAAGTGGTTACTCAGTTTTTTAATTTGTCATTCAGTTTTTTGTAAACGACTTTCATCTCCGGCTCAGTACAAGCTTCAACTGCTTCCGTTAATTCCATCCATTTTATCGCACTATTTTCATCCGTTTTAACCGTTGTTTCTTCAGTTTCATTCGCTTCGATCAAATAGGTCACGTTCAAATGCAGATGTGTTGCAATTGGATTGCCTTTTTTTATATGGCTGGGAACGCCTAATATTTCTAATGAGTATATATCTTTCATGATGGGAGCAATACTTACTAAACCGGTTTCTTCTGTTGTTTCTTTCAGAGCCACTTCTAATAAGTCTGCATTGCCATCTGCATGCCCACCGATCCAAGACCACGATTGATAAATATTATGATACGCCATTAAAACCTTTGTACGTTCAGGATTAACGATCCAAGCTGAAGCTGTAAGATGCGCAAATTCATTTTCACGAGTCAGTAAGTTATCAAAATTACTCAAATACTTTAACATCACTTCTTGTTCCTTAGCCTCTTGGAGGTCATAAGGGATGTATTGTTCAATGTCATTTTTCAAATTCATAGCTGATCTCCTATATAAACTTTTTCATATAGTATACCAGTAATTAAAGCAAACTTATCCGTTTTCGTATAAATTGGTCAGCCTTTTACGACTCGGGTCCCACCATTATTCTCTATTACATTTGTTAAATTCTCTAAAGAGGTGATGATTGTTTCACCATGTTTTTTGGATTGCTCTGCGAACATTATCGCTGCTTCAACTTTAGGTAACATACTTCCTGGAGCAAATTGCCCCTCTTCAATATACTGCTTTAATTTACTTGTTGTTACCTTTTCTAACATTTTTTGATCTGGTTTATTGAAGTTGATATATACATTATCTACGCCAGTTAAAATGATAAACAGATCTGCATCAATCAGCTCAGCTAATTTTTCTGAAGCAAAGTCTTTATCTATAACTGCTTCGACCCCTTCTAACCTACCGTTTTTTTCAATAACCGGGACTCCTCCTCCACCCGTTGAGATAGTGATTATGCCTTGCTCAACAAGTAGTTTAACGATAGCCGTTTCATTGATGTTGATTGGTTTTGGAGACGGTACTACTTTACGCCATCCTCGTCCGGCATCTTCTTTATAAACAGCTTTAGAAGCTGTTTTTTTAGCCTCATCTTCCGTTAGAAATGGACCAATTGGCTTAGTTGGATTTTTAAAGGCTGGATCATTTTCATCTACTACAACTTCTGTTAAAATTGTTGCTACTTCTTTCGTAATTCCTCGTTCTTTTAAAGCATGTCTTAATGCTTTTTGCATCCAGTAGCCAATACTGCCTTGCGTCATTGCTACGCAAGTATCTAATGGCATTGCTGGATTTTCATTTGAATCTGTTGCAGCTTGTTGCAACAATAAGTTCCCTACTTGCGGACCATTTCCATGGGAAATAATCAATTCATTCCCTTGCTCGACTAATACCGCTAACTTTTCTGCTGTATCTGCCAAAGCTTTTTCTTGTGCTTGTGCACTAGCATCTGTTGATAAAATTGCATTCCCGCCTAAAGCTACAATAATTCTTTTCCCCATCATAATCTCTCCATTTCTTTTTGAACATACTGTAGCCCTATAGTAAATCCATATAGTGTATCCGTTCCTGAAGTATGCCCAAACCGTTTCAAAACTTGTAGTTCATTATTTATTTTATTTCGGTCTTTTTCATCAAATAATTGTACTAAATGTAAAAAGTTTTCATTAATGATTTCATGTAGCAATGCGTTAAAATAGGCTTCACTAATCGCTGTTGTTTTAACTTCTTGCAAAGCATCTGCCACTTTTTGCTGCCAGCCATCTGCTTTTTGAAAAAGCATTCGAGCAAATGTATATCCAATCAGTATATCGTCTCCGCTTGGAGTTAAACCAATTCCTCTTCCAATCAGTAAACGAATAATTTTTTTGTCTATTGAATCCTTCTCTTGCAAATAAGGTTCAGATAATGAACACAGACCTTTGCTTATAGCATCATTTACCGGTAATCCTATTTCTAATGATAAAGAAGCGAAATTTTCTTCTAACAATTGATACAGTAAGTTTCCTTTTAACTCTTGAGCAGAAAGTTTTAATTTTGGTATAGTAAGATCCTTCGTAACAAATTGGTCAAATGCAATTTTAATAACCTCTTTTTGAGTATATAAAAACATTTCCCCATTTTTGAAACGTACTATATCTCCCACTTGACTTTGATCATGTATTTTTTGAAAATCCTCTGGTTCTATTAAACAACCGAATGATGATAATGCCATTCCGACTTTTCCGATGTGAACCAAACCAATAGGAAATTGGATGTTTAAACTGTTTTCAAAAACAGTATGCATTTTCCCCAATAGAAGGGGTTCTTTTAAAAAGAGAGACAAAAAGTTGCTTTTTGTCTCTCTTCTATCTCGTAACATTAAGCTTCCTCTATTTGAATTCCTAAAGATTCTGCATAAGCTTCTAAGGCCTTTTCAAAACAAGCCATAGGTGCACGTACAGTACCTGCACCTACTTGGCCTAAACCAGCTTTTTTGTGTGCAATACCGGTGTTAATGATTGGGGTAATTCCTGTTTCAACAACTTTTAGAATATCGATCCCTAGACATGTACCTTTAAAGTCCCAAGTTGGAATACTATAGTTAGGATTATGCGTTACACAAATTTCACTCATTTCATCACTGACTTTTAGTGCATCTTCAAAACCGCCAGCACCTACAAAACGTGTTACTCCTGGAGCTGCAATCATTGCCATTCCACCTACTCCGACTGTTTCGGTAATAGAACTGTCTCCAATATCCGGATTTCCATCTGCTTCACTAAACCCAGTAAAGTAAAGCCCTTTTGGTGTATTTACAGGTGCTGTGAACCATTGGTCTCCTAAGGAACTGATACGGATACCAAAATCTTTACCATTTCGTGTCATCGTTGTAACAATTGATCCTTCTTTTTCTTGACGAGCACCATCAACGATTGCTTTCCCTGTTGCCATCATAATGTTTAAGAAGAATTGATCAGTATCTGCTAAAAATTGGATAACTTCTAGCTTTGTATCGTCATTAACATCATCTAATGATAAGATTGTTGGTGAAATTTCTTTTAAGAACAGTAAGCTTGCTGCGATGTTCCGCTGATGGAATTCATCTCCCATTGTGATTGCTTTGGCAATCAAAACATTTATATTTAAGCCGCTTTTTAATTTTCGTAAAGCTTTTCCTAAAACAGGACCTAAAACATTTTGTATCCAAGTCAAACGGTCTACAACTTCTTGCGAGTAGGCTCCGAAACGCAATACTTTTCCAATACCTTCATTTAAAATACAATAAGCAACATTATCAGTTAAACGATTCTCAACCACTAAAACTGGCATACTTTTAGAGGTAATTCCGCCCATAGGTCCAACAGCATTTACCTGATGACATGGAATAAAGGTGAATTCTCCTTTTTCCAGCATTTCTCTAGCTTCTTCTTCTGTTTCTGCCCAACCTTCATATAGCGTCGCTCCAATACATGATCCTTTCATCGGGCCAGTCATATCTTCATAAGAAATAGGAGGACCAGCATGCAAAAGAACTTTTTCTTTTAGTTCTGGAATAACGCTATGAGCTGGCACAACATCTACTAAGAATGGTTGTGCATCTCTAAAGCGACCAACAACACGTTCATTTTGTTCATTTAAGTCATCGATTTGTTTTAGTTTATTTAAGATTTTGATTAGTTTACGATTTCCACCTGCTACTGGTTTCCAATTGTATTGCACAGCTTCTCCGCCATGCTCCCGTACAACTTCACTAAAGCTTTCAATACCAACATTAATTACTACTGGCTTACTATTCAATAAGTTAATTACTGCTTCACTTGGTTTTGGCAGCTCACGTTTTTTTTCATCGTAAGGCGTTACTTTTTTTGGTGCATCTTCAATATCTTTTCCCATTAGATTAAGTGCTAAACGAACAGCTTTAGCATTGCTGTCTTCAATCAATACACCAGCTTCTTCTAACGTTTGTTTTGCTTGTTCATAGTCTTGTGGGTCTTGTGTAGTTCCACAGACTGTACCTACAAAATAAAGTTTACGATTGTCAGATTTTGCTTTTTCAAGTGCTGCTTTGATAACTGGTTCTAAAGCTCCAGCCATATCTGGATGGGAACCATGTCCTAATACTACATCGATTAAAATGACTGCTGTATTTTCGTCTTCAGCATATTCTCGTATTTTATTTTTGCGAACTTCTGGATCAATCATTGGATGAGGTTTTCCTTGTGTATAAATATCATCCCCTAGATCCATAACTTCAAACCCATTAGTTTTTAGAATATAGCCTTCTTCTTTGATCAGTCCACCTAATTCTAATGCTTCTGAAATCAGCATTGCAGCTTCAGAGGCCAGCGTTCCTCCAGAATAAAGTCCTTTAACTGTTTTAGAAGAGTCAACTTTTTCATTTCCTTCATGTCTTGGCTTTTCTTGGTAATAATCTTTTATTTCTTTTCCATTAGCTAGATCGACTGCCATATGAGCTGTTTCTTCCAATGTATGTGCTAAATAAACGTCTCCTTCATGATGATCAGGATTTTCGCCTAAGAAAATAGCAACTACTGGCTTAGGTAGATCATGTAACAATTGAACGACTTCATCACGCACAGCTGGAGCAGGCGGTTTAGAAATCACTACGATGACATCTGTTGGCTCATGTTCAGCTAATCCAAGTAAAGCATCTTTCATTGTAATGGCACCGACTTCTTCTGAAAGATCACGCCCTCCAGTACCGATTGCATGAACTACTCCACCGCCTAGACGGTCAATGATAGTTGTAACTTCTTGAATTCCAGTTCCTGAAGCTCCTACGATACCAATATTTCCTGATTTCACAACATTTGTAAAAGCCATAGGCACATTTGAAATAACACCCGTACCACAGTCAGGACCCATTAATAACAGCCCTTTTTCATGCGCTTTTTTCTTCAATCGAACTTCATCTTCTTTTGTCACATTATCACTGAATACAAATGCGTGAAGATTATTATCTAATGCCTTCTCAATTTCATCGGCTGCATAAATACCGGGCACAGAAATAAGAACCATATTTGCATTTGGTTGTGATTCTAATGCTTCATTCCAATTGTGAACGTCTTTCACTTGGCTGCTTTCTTTTTTTACAGATAAGTCACTTAAAAAAATTTCAACTTCTTCCATGACTGCTGAAAGAACTTCCTCACTTTCAGAATCCACTGCTACAACCATATCACTGGGCTGAGCACTTTGGACTTTTTCATTATATAATCCTGCTTCCTTCAAAATATCTTTATTGGCGTCCGTTCCCATCATAACTTGAGCTTTTTTAACACCATCTATTGTACTAACCGCATTTGTCAGCAGCATTAAGTTGATAGAGTCTTGGTAACTATTTTCTTTAATTTTTGTATAAATCACTTTTTCAACCTCCGTTTCTTATTTACTTATTCATTATAATAGTTACTGATAGCGTATACATTTGCACAAAAAGATAAAATCTCACACTCTTTTTACCTCATATAGATAAAAAATACTATTTTATGCACACTCGTTTCTAAGTGAACAGATTCTATGCTAATCTAATAACAAGTTAGTAACGGCATAACTTTTGAAGGAGGATCTAAATGGAACTTTCACCTATAGACTATTCATATAACGACTATCACTCACTAACATTAAAGGCAACTTTTTATAAATCTTTTTCATCGTCAAAAGACCACACTATTATTTATTTACATGGTGGAGGACTACTATATGGTCAACGTAACGATTTGCCTGTAACATATATCAACTCTTTTCTAGAAGCAGGCTATCATTTTTTATCTTTGGATTATCCATTGGCACCAGAATCTCCATTAAGAGAGATTTATCAAGAAACAAAAAAAGGTCTTCAATGGTTTTTAACGGAATACCATTCTAGCTTAGGAATAAATAGCAATTCATTTAGCTTATTTGGCCGTTCAGCTGGTGCCTACTTAGCTCTTTTGCTGGCAAAAGATCCTGAACTTCCTAAATCTGAGAAAATCATTAGTTTTTATGGGTATCACACCCTAAAAGAAGCTAGTTTACAGCGTCCAAATGCTTTTTATAAAAAGTATCCCGCTATGCCTGAAAAAATTATTCAAAAATTAATTGGCACAACCCCTATAGCTAATGGACCGCTACAGACACGGTATGCTTTATATTTATACGCTAGACAAACGGGTAAATGGATCAGCTATTTGAAGGCTTCTGAGAAAGACTTAGCATTTTTTTCTTTAACACAAAGTGATTTAGCTGCATTACCTCCTACTTTTATTGCTCAAAGCAAAACTGATCAAGATATTCCATTTCAAATGGGTCAATTCTTGCATGAAGCTATTCCTGATTCCTATTTCTTTACCGTTAACGATTTTGAACATGATTTTGATCGCCAGCCTTCTGCTCCTGAAGCAAAAGAAGCTTATGAACATTTGATTACTTGGCTATCATAAAAAGTAGACAGTGTCGTAGTGATTTCGCGAAAAATTCTATTCGATGTACAAAGCCGATTTATCTATTGGTCAAAAAATCAGCCTCACTCTTCTATTTTTTCAAAGAAGAATGAGGCTGATTTTCTATTCTTATTTACTGAATATTTTCAGAATTTTCACCGATATATGATCGTTTCTTTGTGATTTTTAACAGTGATTTTCCCATTTTTAATAACATAAAGTCTTTCAGGAATGTCAATAATTGCATTTTCTTTGACTAAAGTATCTAGCAAGACTATGTCAGCTTTATTTCCTACCTCAATTCCGTAGTTTTTCAATCCAATTGCTTTTGCAGGATTAGTTGTGATCATTGGCAATACGGTATGCAGGTCATCTGCTCCACCTAAGTGAGCAACTGGAATAGCTAACATAGCCGTTTGAAAGATATCTCCATTTCCATAAGGAGTGAATGCATTACGGATATTGTTGGTTGCAATACACATATTGACCCCAGCATCCCTTAATTTACGTATGGGTGTTACGGCTCTTCTTACATTATATTCATCATTACGAGCTCCTAAATGCAGATCTGTTGCTGGCAGCGCCATTACACTGATTTGAGCTTCTACCATTAATTGAATGATAGGATCAAGCTTCTCTTTTGGTAAAGCATGAAGTGCTGTTAAATGTCCTACTGCGACTCTACCTTGATAGTTCTCTTCAATCGTCTTGCGGCAAAGATACTTGATAGAAATATCATCTGCTTCATCACTAAAATCTTGATGCAGATCAATAGGCTTATTGTATTTTTTTGCAATTTCAAATATCAAATCAATGTGTCTGTTGGCTGGTGCATCATTGTATGGAATTCCTCCTACAACATCCGCACCCATCTCCATTGCTTTGTGCATCATTTCTTCCGTTCCTGGTGCTTTAAAAATTCCTTCTTGCGGAAAAGCAACGACTTGGATATCAATTAAATTCTTGTATTCTTCTTTTAGTTGTAAAATCGTTTCAAATCCAGTAAAACCTTGAGCAGGATCAAATTCAGAATGCGTTCTTATGGCTGTTACTCCCCTTGGGATAATCATCTCCAATGCTTGCTTTGCACGATCATAAATATCTTCTTTTGAAAAAGTGGGCTTCAAATCAGCTGTAACTTTGATTGCTTCCTGCAATGTACCCGATTTATTGGGTTTACGGCTAGCAATCAGTGCTTTATCCAGATGAATATGACTTTCAACAAAACCTGGTACTAGTACTCGCCCTCCCGCTTCAATGACCGTTTTTGCTTGTTCAGAAATTTCTTTCTCAATTGCTACGATCTTTCCATTTTCAATACCAATATCTTTTAACTCTTCTCCATCATTCAATCGAACTTGTTTTAATAAAATATCCATTCTTCTACATCCTCTCTTATAATGTTTAAGTAAATACTAATGATATAACTAGCAATAGAACAGAAGCCATACTGATCCATTTTATATTTCCTTTCACAACATCTAAAATAGGTACTTGGAATCCGGATGATAGAGCTTGCATAGTAATGTTTACAAAGCTCATTTGGCTTCCCATACCAACTCCCATAGTCACCAGTCCTAATGCTAATGGTGAAAAGTCTAAGGAAATCCCTACTGGAAGTACTAGCGCTAAAACTGAACCTACATAAGCCCCAGCTGGAATACCAATCAAAATACCTGTTAAAACAGCAACCGGAACTACTAAGAAAGTAGGTGCTAAGTTGGCGACTCCAGCAATGACTCCAAAAGTACCTGTTTCGGCAATAATGTTGATAAATCCTAGAAAAATCCCTACTTGGAATAGACGAGTCAGGATGTAACTGGATCCATCTACCATTGCCGTTGCGGTCTCATTCATTTTGAACTTTGTACAAATAAATATCAAAGCTAAAGTAACAACCATATAAACAAGTGGTGTGAAGATGGCTACACCAACCAGTTTATTAACTAAAGGCCCAAAAATAACAGCAAATAATAAGAAAATAGCTGGTAAAGTATTTTTAAACAATTCACCATTACTCATAGCTGTAAATTCATTTGACGTATCTTCTTTAAAACCAATTTGTCTTCTTTTAGTTCCAAAGAAAGCTAGTAGAACTGCTAAGACAACAAATAAAATCCAGTATGGACGCATTATAGCTACATACTCAGCAACTTCAAAACCACCCAGTTCAGAGGTGATGCTTGATTCAAGTGAAGCGGGTGAAGTTGTAAAAGAAACAGCTGCTGCCAAAGACATACCAGCAATTAGTTCAGGAACAACTCCTACAGCGGCAAAAGCCAAAGGAGCAATTACCATAGCACTTCCTCCACCAATACCAGACATATAAGTAGCTGCTGCTAGCAAAATAACAATGAATCCAGATACATACTCCACTTTTCCTTTAGTAGCTCTGCTGGCTAATGTAAGTGCAGCTGTATAACCTCCTGACTTAAAGACTGCCATTGCGATAGCTGAATTTATAATAGGAACAGTAATACTTAACATTGTTGGAATTGCTTCTAATACTTTAGCGTTGGCTTCAGCTAGCCCAATGCCCCCAAGTATCATTGCAATGACTCCACCAACTAATCCCGCTATAATCATATCGACTTTTAAAAAAAGTAGTGTTAAGACGATTACTAAAGGAACTAATGTCATTATCGCCATCCAACCAGATGGAATAGCAGCTGTTTCGACACCTGCTGCTGAAACAATTGTAGGAATAGCGAAAGAAATCATACCGAGCAATAAGAACGATAAACTTTTTATCAATTTGTTTTTCATGTGTACTCTCCTTAGCTATATCTATATTATTTTTGTTGATATATATCTCTTTTTTTAGTACCTTTAGCGATTAAAAATATCATAATCCAATTCATTTTCACTTTTGGCAACAATCAATGCTGTTGTTGTATCAGAGTCTACATTCAGGATCGTTCTTAACATTCCGACAAACCAATCTACTCCTGCAAACAAGGCAATACTCTCAATAGGCAATCCCATGCTTGGAATTACGATAGTTAAAGATACTAGCCCTGCACCTGGAACAACTGCATTTGCTAAAGAAGCCATTGTAGAAAGAATAACAATATAAACAAAATCACTCATTCCGTACGTCACACCATAAATTTGTGCAATCGTTACAATCGTGATCGCCATATGCATAGATGAACCATTACTGTTAAGCGACATACCTAAAGGCAAAACTAATTTTGCTATCCGATCGCTAACACCTAATTTTTCTTTTGAATCATTTAGCGCTGTAGGCAGTGTGATAGCTGAGGACGTTGTTGTTAAGGCCATTAAGGACATTTGAAGCATATTTTTACTTAATTTTATAATTGAAACCCTCAGGTAAATAGATGTAATAGCAAACCAAACTACTAAATAAAGAATAGTGGCAAATCCATAGACAGCTAGATATTTACCCATTGGTAGAATGATACTAAGACCCATTTTACTTATCGTAGAAGCTATAATAGCAAATATACCAATTGGAGCTGTTTTCATAATTAAGCCAATCATTTTTAAGATGACCGCATTAAATTGCTTGACCCATTCTAAAATGAGATTGTCTTCTTGTTCTGTTTTTACAAAACTTAAAGCAATACCAAAAATCAAAGAAAAAACGATTACTTGAACAATTGACCCTTCAGTCATTGAACTGAAAATATTCGTAGGGAAAAAATCTAAAATTAATTCTGGTATAGATCCCGTTGAGACTGTTTCAATGGCTTCTCCTGAAACATCCAGTAAACTTGTATCTACTCCAGATCCTGGGTTAAAAGCGACTCCAGCCGTAATTCCAATAATTGCTGCGATTAAAGATGAAGAAATAAACAGTCCAAATGTCTTTAAACCAATTTTACCCAATCCCCTAGGGTTCAAGTTTCCCACTGCTTCAATGATTTGTCCCATGATCAATATTACTATCGACATTTGAATGAGTCGTAGAAAAATTTTCCCTATCACATCTAAGAAACTTAAAGATTGTCCGAATAGAGCACCAAAAATTATTCCTAAAACAGTCATAACGATAATTTGAGTGGTTAAATTTACCTTCTTCAGCGTATCCATTTTATTCCTTCTTTCTTTAGGATTCCTTCCATTCTTCAACTCTCTTTCCTAAAATTTTTTCTTAGTTAAAAAATAAAAGAAAAAAGAAGCAGCGGTACCTAAATTTACTATTAAAATAGATACCCTTCCTTTTTCGATTTATTTATAGCAGATCGACTTATGCAAACGCTTCTACTTCATTTTCTTTAGTGAAACTAAAGAAAATCATTCCTACTAACAATAGACCTGCGGATAAATAGAAACCTATTTGCATAGAACCAACAGTATCTGTTATCCATCCTGTGACATAAGGTGCTAAAATAGAACTTGACATACCAACAAAATTATAAGCACTTAAAGCCGTTGATAAGGATCCTTTTGGAGAGTTTTTAGCAACAAACGATACTAATATTGGATCTAACGCTAGTTTTCCAGTCAAACCATATAATACTAAAGCGACAATCAATAGTGTCCGGTCTGTTACAAAAGCAATTGAGAAAATTGAAAGCATTGCAATAGGTACGAGTGTATAAACAAATATTTTAGTCCGTTTAAAGCGGTCAGACAAACGGGCAAACAAAATTGCTCCTGGTATAGAAGCCCAAGGAACGAGCGAAGCAATAAATCCTACGCTTGTCCCTTCAAATCCACGTTCTACCTGTAAGAATTGTGGCAACCATGTAAGAACTACAAAGAAACCATACAATGAACAAAAACACATAATAAAAGTTAAAACCAAATTACGATTTTTAAAAATTTGAGCTATGGATACTTTTTTAACTTTCTCTTCTTTTTCTATTTCTTTTGTTCCACTTATTTTTCTATCTTCTGGGCGCGTAACTTTTTCTTTTAATAGTGTAAAAATAAGAATACCTATAAGAATAGTTGGTATAGACATAATAAAGAATGGTAGACTCCAGTGTTCTCCATTTTCTAGTACCAATTTACTTGATAATATATAACCAGCTGATGTACCTAGTGCCATACCACTATTTATAATAGCATTCCCGAAAGTACGATTCCTCAATGGTATAGACTCAGTTGATAAAGCATATTGAGGACCATAATATGTCCCTTGTCCTGCGCCTGTTAATGCCCTGTAGATCATGAAAATCCCAAACCCAGAAGCGATACCACTTAATAACGTCATAGTTCCGAATAAAATGAATCCAATTGCAATTACTAATTTCCTTCCATACTTGTCACCTAATACTCCAAAAGGAATTTGAGTAACTGCATAAGTTAAAAAGAATACACTGTTAATAAGTCCTAATTGAGAATTGTTTAAATTAAATTCTAGAGCTAATTGTGGCATGATAGGATTTAAGATTGTTCTATCCGCATACATCAACGCCCAACCAAGGGTAAATAAAGTTACTACTTTCCACCAATACTTATCTGAAACTTCTGTTGGTCTATAGCGTTCATCTATTACTTCTTTTTTTGCTTGTTCCATCTTTTCTCCCCCTTTAATAACTTTCTTTATTTATAGTATACCTACTTGTAATAGCGCATACATTTACTTTGTTGGATAAATTTATTTGATTTTTTATCTCTAAAGGATAAACAGCTCTTTTTTATCTATTACAAGTATGTTATGTTATTTTTATCAAATAAAATAGAACAGCTTAATGGAGGCGTTATCTGTGTCATTTACTATTCAAGATATGTTAGCACTTTCTTCTTTAGAAGACGCCTTATTGATTGGCGGAAAAAATGGCTTATATAAAAAAATCACTAATATAATGGTTATGGAAGCACCCGATGTAGAAAAATGGCTAACTCCTGGACAAGTACTTCTCTCAAGCTTTTATAGTCTGCAACATGAAACACCAATTAACTTAGAGAAATTCATTGCAAAATTAGTCCACTACAAAACTAGCTGCCTCATTATCAAAAAAGATCGCTTTATCGAAGAAATTCCCGAAGGTATTATTGAAGCTTGCGAAAGATATGATCTCCCTCTTATTCAAATTCCTGGAAATACACCATATAGCACTATTATTTCCGAAGTAATGCAGATACTTTTTAATGAGAAAGTGAAATTATTGGATTATTATCATGAAATCCACCATAAATTTACTCGTATCGCTTTAGAACAACCAACTTTATCAGATATTGTTTGTGTTCTAGAGGAGCTCATTCACTGTCCGGTCTCTTTATTGGACTACAATAAAACATGTATTTTTTCGACTCAAGAAAGGTACGCTGAATTAAATGTTGTTAGTAGTATACCTATTATCAAAAAATCCTATATGAACTATTCTTATAATCGCCAATCTGTTAGTACTGCCGCAGATCCACAACAAATCTCCACTCAATTAATAGTAGAAATTCCAAATATTGGTAATGATTTTCATTATTTAGCAATCAGTGAAGCTGATAAAAAACTCCACAAATTTGATTTCATGGCGATTGAAAATGCTGTAAGTTTTTTTCAAATGGAACTAATAAAGAAATTTGCTATATCAGAAGTACAACAAAATTTCCGAAATGATATTATCGATGACCTACTAGCAAATAAATTTTCATCAAAAGAAGATATGTACGAGGCTGCTGAGGTACTAAAACTATATCCAAATAAAAAATATCGTATTGTCGTTATCCAATTTGTTCAACCCTCAGAAAAATCTTTCAACGATGTAAAAGAATCTACTATTGATAAACAGCAAAACAAACGGTTTATTAAACTGTGTCAACAGTATTGGCTAGATTTTGTTTATCGTATACGTTCAAATCGCATTATTCTTATCATGAATGCAGATCATCAAACCGATGAGGAGTTCAAACAAAGTTTCCAAAAAGATTTTCTTTTGATTTTAAAGAAAATGGAGTCGAAACCTTATATTTACCGTATTGGTATTAGCCATGAAACAACTATTGATGACTTCCAAACCCAAGCTCTTCATTCACTTAAAATTATTCAACACGCTGGAAGATTTAAAACTACTTCCTTTATTATGAACTATGAAGATTTAGGCTTCTATCGAGTTCTTTCTGAAATAACTGATGCATCTAAACTAAAAGAGCTGCTTCCTTATAAATTATTATTGTTATATAAAAAAGAACCTGAGCTTGTTGAAACTCTACGTGCTTATCTTGATTGCAATAAAAATTTAACTAAAAGTGCAGAAATGCTTTTTGTTCACCCTAAAACGATGCGTTATCGCATAAATAAAATTGTTGATTTCTGTGACATTAATTTGGATGATCCAGAAGAGCTGCTCAGCTACAATATAGGTTTAAGAGTTCTTCCAACAATGATTAGCCAAAATGAACATGATGATTTATAAGTAAAAAATAAGTTTCTTTAAAAAAAGGCACAACATCCATTTAACCGGGATGCTGTGCCTTTTGCTATCTCAAAATTAAGGTTTCGATTACAAATAAAATCAACGATTCGTTCATTATCTCGTTTGGGTCCTTATGATCTTCAGCAACCCATGATGTGAAGCTCCTTTAACATCTCACATATTTACGTTTAAAGCCTATTCTTCCTTTGTCTACTTGTTTTTGAATACTAACGTAAGCATTCAAGGTACTGCTTTTTTTATTATCTCGCTTGACTTCCACTGCACCTATTTCCTTTGCGGCATCCATTGCTTGCTCATTTAGAGGTGAAAATGAAATCCCAACAGTGGATACGAAATTATTCATGGAAGCTTTGGTTCGTTCTGGTGAATCATGAATCGTCTTTTTAACGGTATCGAGCATATTAAGGATCTTACTTTTAGAGAATTCAGTATCAGGACGATTTCCTAAAAGCCAACAATAACAGCTCCACCCCGCTGACATTCTCAATTCTTGACCACTTGCGATCCACTTATCAGCAACTTCTTGTGCAATGTCTGACTCTGATAGTGTTACGGCTACTACGAAATCAGATAGCATATAAAAATAAGCTGCATCCATCCAACGATCAAAATCCGACTCGGTCATGACTTTTGGATCTGCAATAATACCTGCAAAATACATGGCATCATAGTTTCCAGTGGCATAAAGCTCTTCAGCTAAAGGCTGATTTTTTTTTATTTTCTTTGACATAGGTTTCATTTCACCTGTGGTTACACCAAAAAGCGGCTCATGTGCACCATTGGATAGGTATATTTTCTTCATTCTTGGCTTGCTTAAAGCTTCAATCCCCTGCATGACTGCTTCAAAGTCCATCGTTTTTGTCTCCTCACTTAATTTAATAAATGCTCTAATATCAAGATTTAAAAGAATACTTAGAACTCATCACGAGCGTTACGCAACGCTTTAAAATCTTCTAACTTCTCCGCTTGAAGAAAGAGATTGATCTTTTTCTCCCTACCAATCGTTGTGGGCAATGTAGGCTGTCCTTTTGCACGCAAATCATTAACTTCAATTAAAGCTTCAGAAATGACTGTGTTATCCGGCTGCACAGAGTGTGCAAAGCGTAAATTGGTTTGCGTATATTCATGAGCTGCGTAGACTTGTATCTCATCGTTTAATCGTTTGAATTTTTGTAAGGCACTATATTGAGCCCGGTAATCTTTTGTAAACACACGACCGCAGCCCGCTGAGAATAAAGCGTCTCCGCAAAAAAGTGCCCCTTCCGTTAAGAAGCTGATATGTCCATGGGTATGTCCACCCGTTTTTAAAACTCGGAAATTTTGGCCTAACAAATTAAAGGAGTTACCCTCATGAACAATATGGTCAGCTATATGTTCTGTTTCTTTTGGCCCATAGATTGCAATACCTGGATATTTTGCTGAAATTTCCTGAACCCCACCGATATGATCATCGTGATTATGGGTCAAGAGAATCGCATTTAAATGGAGTTGCTTTTCCTCTAAGTAATCTATCACATATCCAGCTTCTCCTGGATCAACGACCACTGCCTCTGTACCTTCTTCAATAATCCAAATATAATTATCAGAAAATGCTTTTATTGGATGAATATTCATATATCTATCTCCTCACTTTGAATTTTAGTAGCTATATTTGACATAGGATTTTTAATATATCTGATTTGTCAAATTAAGCTAGACAGAACATCTTCATTCATGTAACTCAAAAATACTTCCAATGGTGTTTGATAGTTCAATGACTTTCTTGGAATAGTATTTCTCTTATCTGCAACTGATGAAACAAATGATTGGTCGACTTGT
>NZ_JAGGRF010000041.1:0-1154 GCF_018612935.1 Carnobacterium sp. ISL-102
TCTCTTTAGCAAACTTTTCTGCTAATGAAACATGTTCGTTTTTTCGATTATTCGTTGGTTTCATAATAGGATCCTCCAAAAATTTTTTATCCCGCCGATTGTAAAATTAAGCTAGACAAATAAAAAAGCCATTCGTGGTACACTCAAAATGTAATTCCGACTAAAGAAGACATAGGAGTGATCACGAATGACCTACACCCATCTTACCACGGATGAACTGGTGATGATAGAGTCTTATTACCACAAAAATATACCAGTTGCGAAAATAGCCGCTTATTTAAAACGAACGCGAACACCCATTTACAACGTCATTAACTTCTTGAAAGCAGGGCATACGGCACTTGAGTACTTCCAACAGTACAAGGAAAATAAGAAGCGTTGTGGGCGTCGCAAAATCGTGCTTTCAAAGAAACAACAGGCCTACATCAAAGAAAAAGTCACTCAAGGTTGGACACCTGACGTCATTATTGGTCGGGCGGAAGAGCCTGTTGCGTGTTCCGTTCGTACTCTTTACCGCCAGTTCAAAGAAAAGATCTTTGATGAAACCACACTCCCAATGAAAGGGAAAAGAAAACCAAATGGTCATAAAGAACGTCGGGGAAAACAGTCTTTCAAGCGGAATATCACAGAAAGAGAGAAAGATTATCCCCAGTTTAAAGAAGAATTTGGCCATATCGAAGGCGACACCATTGTAGGTGTCCACCATAAAAGTGCTGTTATCACTTTAGTGGAACGTCTATCTAAAGTCATTATTACCTTGAAACCCAATGGACGAAAGGCCAGCGACATTGAAACAGCCATGAATCACTGGTTTCACGGTATTCCAAGAAACTTATTCCGTTCTATCACCTTTGATTGTGGAAAAGAATTTTCTAACTGGAAATCTCTATGCAACCACCACGATATCGCCATTTATTTTGCTGATCCTGGAACACCTTCACAACGAGCTTTAAACGAAAATTCTAACGGTCTTCTCCGAAAAGATGGCTTGCCAAAAGAAATGGATTTTAATCAAGTCGACCAATCATTTGTTTCATCAGTTGCAGATAAGAGAAATACTATTCCAAGAAAGTCATTGAACTATCAAACACCATTGGAAGTATTTTTGAGTTACATGAATGAAGATGTTCTGTCTAGCTTAATTTGACAAATCA
>NZ_JAGGRF010000042.1:0-27898 GCF_018612935.1 Carnobacterium sp. ISL-102
ATAATTATTCACTAATTTTGTTACTGTTGACTTAGCACTGCTAAGTCACCCTCACATTTATTTCATCTTACTTTGTTTAGTTTTCAAAGGTCTAAAGCGTGTTGTCTGTTTGTGACAACTTCTAAATATTACAACATTTTTTTCGTTTCGTCAAGCTTTTTAATTTTTATTTTGAATATTTATTCAAAATAAAAATATGAATCTGTTTAACGACATTTATTAGATTACCATGATTTACATAGCGTTGTCAATCAAAAAATGTTTTTTAATAATATGAAATATTTTGGTATCGCTAGTATTTAACTGCTTACGACATCAATTACTATAACAAGTCTGTTCCCTATGGTCAACCATATTTTACACATTTTTTACAAAAAAAAAAAAAAGGCGAACATTTATTTATTTGCCTAGAGAGAAAAGACGAATATATATTCAAAACACCTTTCACTCCAGAACTATCGCAAATAAAAAAAGGTTTTTGTTCGCATTTTTATTATTTCATGAAATTCATTTTAATTTATAAACGATCGATTCAAATGCACGTAATGTTAAATCGTCTATTTTTTCACTGCTATCTTCGTAATTACTGATAATGATCGTGTCTACTTTTCTATCCTCATCTTTATAAAAAGTTGGTTCTTGATAGAAATTAATAATAACTAGCCATGTTTCGCCTTTATAACTGCGTTCATAAACAAACAGCTGCGGATCATTTGGCAACAGTTCCTTATACTCGCCCCATACAATGAGTTCGTTCTCTTTCCTTAAACGAATCAAGGTTTTATAGTAGTTAAAAACAGATTCATCGTCTTCTTGGTCATTTTTCACATTCAATTCTTTATAGTTAGGATTAAGAGCCAGCCAAGGTGTCCCTGTTGTAAATCCTCCATTTAAAGATCCATCCCAAGGAATAGGGCGTCTAGCATTGTCTCGACCTTTTTTATTGATGGCTTGAATGATCTCTTTTTTACTATATCCTTGCTGAAGTCGTTCATTATACATATTGATACTCTCTATATCATTGACTTCTTCAATTGAAGCAATCGGTGTATTTGTCAGCCCGATTTCTTCGCCTTGATAGATGTATGGCGTCCCCTTTAGAAAATGCAAAAACGTTGCGAACATCTTGGCAGATACTTTACGGTATTGCGGGCTATCATCGCCCCAATTAGATACGATCCTGGGAATATCATGATTGTTCCAAAATAAACTATTCCAGCCATCTCCATCTAATGCTAACTGCCATTTAGTAAATACTTGCTTTAAAGCGATAAAGTTTAAGGGCTTTGTATCCCATTTAGGCTTGCCGGGTTGTTCATCGAGACCAATATGTTCAAATTGGAATACCATTGACAGTTCATCGCGTTCAGGTGAGGAAAATAATTTTGCATCGTCAGTCGTTACTCCCCAAGTCTCACCTACTGTTAAGACATCACGCTTGCCAAAAGTTTTTTGATGCATTTCTTGAAGGTAGGTATGCAGCATTGGACCGTTTCCAGTAATCAGCTCATCCGGAACTTTTCCAATCAGGTCGATAACATCCATTCTAAAACCGCCAATACCTTTATCTAGCCAAAAATTCATCATCTGCCAAATTTCATTGCGGACTTTTGGATTCTCCCAATTTAAATCAGGTTGTTTTTTACTATATAAGTGTAGATAATATTGATTGGTTTGCTCATCTAATTCCCAAGCCGATCCGCTAAATATAGATGTCAATTCATTAGGTGCTTCATTATTTTTTCCATCACGCCAAATATAGTAGTCTCTGTACTCGTTGTCTTTACTCTTTCGAGATTCGATAAACCAAGCATGTTCATCAGATGTGTGATTCACGACAAGGTCCATAAGGATACGAATTCCCAATTCCTTAGCTTTTTGAATCAACATATCCATATCATCCATCGTTCCAAAGTCTGGTGAGATCGCTTGATAATCACTAATATCATACCCATTATCATCATTAGGAGATCGATAGACCGGACTCAACCAAATGGCATCGATTCCTAACTCTGCTAAATGGCTCAATCGTTGAATAATGCCTTGGATATCTCCAATACCGTCTCCATCGCTATCTTGAAAACTTCTAGGATAAATTTGGTATATAACCGAACTATGCCACCATTTTTTTTGCACTCTAACCACTCCTCAGCTATTTGCTCTTTCTAGAATATCCGTTAATTTTAATTTACTAGTATCTGCTGCTGCATAATCAGCTTTTTCCATTGCTTCTTTTGTCCCTACACCAACAGAAAAGATCCCGGCTGCATTGATTGCTTCTATACCAGCTTGAGCGTCTTCGACTCCAACACATTCAGCTGGTTTTAAATGCAACTGTTCGGCTCCTTTAATAAAAATTTCTGGATCTGGTTTTCCATTTTCTAATCCTGCAGGATCGACGACCGCATCAAATAAATCAGCAATGCCAAGTTTCTCCATTATTACGGGCCCGTTTTTGCTAGCTGAAGCCAGCGCTAAGCGAATACCTGCCGCTTTTAGATCTGCCAATAGATCGCTTATCCCAGGCAATAAATCAGCTGGCGTAACATCTAAGATCAATTTTTTATAGTCTTCATTCTTTTCATCTGCTAATCGTTCTTTTTCTTCAACAGAGTAACTTTCTATCTGATTTCCTAGAGCTAAGATACGGTCAAGTGAATCCATTCGACTGATCCCTTTTAACTGTTCGTTCATCTCACGATCAAGCGAAATCTTTAATTTATCCGCAAGTCTTTTCCATGCTTGATAATGATATTCAGCAGTATCCGTTATTACGCCATCTAAATCAAAAATAAACCCTTTGATCATGTTCTATCTGCCCCTTTTTTTCAAATAGTAAAAGCTATCAAATGAATTTATCGATTTGATAGCTTCCTATTGATAGTCTGTTTAAATCCATCTTTTTATCATTCGATTGCCTGTAATTACTGAAGCTGACTTTTAACTTCATCCGTCAACAGCATTTCTTGATCAAATAAAGTAAGGTTGATTGCTTCGCCTTCTTCTAACCGAACACTCACAGATTCCTGCGTCACTGAGATATGCAACAAGCGTTTACGATACTTGATCATGAAGTTGTATCCTGTCCAATTCTTTGGACAAAAGGGTTTAAATGATAATTTATTGTCAAAAGTACGCATGCCTGCAAATCCTTGAACAATAGCTAGCCAACCACCGCTCATAGAAGTGATGTGCAATCCATCTTCCGTATCGTTGTTGTAGTTGTCTAAATCTAAGCGAGCAGTACGCGAATAAAACTCGACTGCTTTTTCTGTCTTGCCTAGTTCTGCTGCTAATATAGCATGGATAGAAGCTGAAAGAGATGATTCATGGACCGTCATTGGCTCATAAAAATTATAATTTGCTTCTTTTTCTTCTATAGTGTATTCATTATTCAAATAATAAATACCTTGTAAAACATCTGCTTGTTTGATGAAGCAAGAACGTAAAATTTTGTCCCATGACCAATGTTGGTTGATCGGTCTTTCAGATGGGTCAAGATCATTTGTGGTAAGCAATTCTTTATCTAAAAAAGTATCATGTTGGACAAAAACATTTAATTCTTCATCACGAGGGTAATACATTTTTTGAACGATATCTGTCCATTTAGCCTTTTCTTCAGCGGTAACATCCAGTTCATTCATTATTGCAGAAGAACCTTTATCCAAGCTTCCCAACGTGTAACGTAACGTCCAAGCAGCCATCGTATTTGTGTACCAGTTATTATTGATATTATTCTCATATTCATTTGGACCAGTGACTCCATGGATCATGTAGCATTCATTGCGTTTAGAATAATGCACACGATCAGCCCAGAAACGTGAAATAGAAACTAACATCTCGATACCTTTGGTTTTTAAAAAAGATTCATCGCCAGTATAATTCGTGTAATTGTATATAGCATAAGCGATCGTACTATTGCGGTGGATCTCTTCAAATGTAATTTCCCATTCATTATGGCTTTCGATCCCATTAAAAGTTACCATTGGATACAAAGCACCTTGCAACCCTTGTTGTTTAGCATTATGAAAAGCACCTGAAAGTTGATTATGACGGTATGTCAATAATTGTTCTGAGACTGTTTCATCAGCTACCGCTAAATACATAGGTAAAATAAACGCTTCTGTGTCCCAGTAAGTTGCTCCACCATACTTTTCACCAGTAAAACCTTTTGGACCGACATTCAAACGGTTGTCTTCTCCATAGTAAGTAGAAAATAATTGGAATATATTGAAACGGATTCCTTGTTGGCTTTCTGCATCTCCTTCGATCACTACATCTGCTTTATGCCAACGTTCTTGCCAAGCGGCAACGTGTTGCGCTTCTAGCTCTTCTTCACCCAAGGCAATAGCTTGATCTAAAATTTCAGCAGCTTTCGTTAGCTGATCTTCAGGTTGCACATCACGACTTGTAAGCACACTGACAAATTTAGTCACTTTGGCTTTTTCACCAACAGCTAATGTATAGGTAATATTTTCTTCAACTAACATAAATCCTTCAGAGAATGTTCTCTCTTCATAATTTTCCATCACAGTTTCCATCATGGTTGTTACCGTAAATTGTTCTACCCCAAAAGGATTTTCAATCGTTTTAGTAGTCAAACTGCTTTTTTCACCTGAAACGCGGTTCATTTCCAACCAGAAATTTTCTTCATAATTACTGTCTTCATTTACCACATTTCCATCCATTTTGGGACTGAATACGATTGTTGCTGAACCCTTTAATACCTCACCGGTCACTTCAATGACTGCTAATTCTTTTAATGCTGCACTAACAAAGCGTTTAAAGGTGAATCGAACCTCGATTTCTCCTTTGACCCAAGTATATGAACGATTTAAAATACCTTTTTTCATATCTAAGTCGATTTTATAATCTTTCACTTCATCAATAGCTAAATCAACTTTATGGTCATTTACCGTTATTTCGATAGGAATAAAATTCGTGGCGTTGATCACTTTTCCAAAATATTCTGGATAACCGTTTTTCCACCAACCAACTCTCGTTTTATCAGGATACCAGACCCCAGCCAAGTAAGTCCCTAAATGCGAATCACCAGAATACCCTTCTTCAAAGTTTCCCCGCATACCCATGTACCCGTTCCCGATGGCGGTTAAACTTTCTTGCAATCTTTTATCTGCTCTATCTAATTTTGTTGAGCTGACTCTCCATGGATCAACATCAAATAAACGCTTAATCATGAACTCTTACCCCCAAATCCTTTTTCACTTCGTTCTTATTCATTTTGTCGTTAAATCTTGTTTTATAAAAGACGAACAGCAACATGATTACCAGTCCAACTGATTGGATCATTAACATAATCACGATATCGAATTGGATCGATCCGATCAATAATGCAATCAACGATGGCAACCCAATACAATTCGTTAATAAGTTGACCGATTCTTTATAGCTATTAATAGAAGAGAACTGACTTTTTCTAGTCAGATATAAGAAGATTGCTGAACCAAATGTTAGAAAAAGGGTACTGACCAATGTAATAGTGAAAACTAAGAACATCAACGTCGCTACAGTGTATCCTTTATTTTTGATAAACCATTGGCGAGAAAGAGCTTCCTTTAATTCAGCTGTATTCGTAACTTTTGACAAATCAAAATCTTTTGTATAAGGAATGGTCGACAACGACTGGTTGCCTTCTTTGATCACGAATTCATTTTCTTGAAATATCAATGCATTTTCAGGTGCTAAAGTTTCTTCTATCTCACTTTCGGTCAACATTCCGCTAATAGTGCCATTTTCAGATATAAGGACAAATGATTCCGGCAACACTAAAGTGCCGTTCTCATATTTGCCTTGTTGCAATTTCAAAACAGCCGTTTCATCTATCAGACCAAAAGAATCAGGTAAGGTATCTTCTACTGGAAAAGTATCCATTTTTGTATAATTTAGTGATACGGGAATCATCAATAAACTGTTAACAAACAGCAAAACAATAAAAATTTGAAACCAGTTCAATTGATGACGATTTTTGAAAATTTGTCTTGGAGACCAAATACTTTTAAAATAATTTAATGGGAAAGCATCAGTTTTCATTGTTTCACTTCTTTTCTTTCAAAATTAGTGTTCATTTACCCTTTTGTTCCACCGCTCGTTAAACCAGAAACAAAGTTCTTTTGTAGTAAGAAGAACAATACGGAAATTGGAACAGCGATCAAAATCGCACCAGCTGCGAATAAGGCAACTTTTTGATCTTGCGGATTACTGATAAACGTTTGCAATCCTACTGCTACAGTGATTTTTTCCGGACTTCTCAATAAGAATCTTGCTAGCATAAAGTCGCCAAATGGAGTCATAAATGCCCATAATGCTTGTACAGCAATCATTGGACGGACCAGAGGAAGAACGATTTGCCAAAAAATTCTAAAATGTCCAGCTCCATCTAATTTAGCCGATTCATCTAAGTCTTTTGGAACCGTATCAAAGTACCCTTTCATTAACCATGTATTCATGGGTATTCCACCACCGATATATAACATCGTCAAGAACCAAAATTGATCTAAGGCCCCTAACAACAATGCCATAACATAAAAGGCAGTCAATGCAGCCATAGTTGGGACCATTTGGATCACTAAGAAAAACATCAAACTCTTTTTCCGTCCCAAAAAATTATACCGGCTGTAAGCATAACCTGCAATTGTAACCAGCCCTACTTGGATGACCATAGTAGATACGGCTACGATCAGAGTGTTTTTATACCATGTTCCATAAAGCGTTTCTTGGAATAGTCGCGTGAAGTTAGACAATGTCCACTCTGAAGTTAGATCTAGCGAAAAGGCCGTTATGTTCCCTGACTTAAACGCTGAACTAGCTGTGATCAATAATGGATAGATGATAATGATCGCTAAAACGATCAAATACACATATGTGAAAAAGCGACTAAACAGACGACCTACTTTTTGTGATCCAATTAAATTTTTCATATTATGCATCCTCCATGTTAAATGCATTTGTTCTCTTGAAGACTGTCAAGGAAACAACGATAACCAAAGCCGAAATAATCAAGGTGATGGCAGCTGCCATAGAATATTGAGGCGATGTTCCGGTCGTTAATTTATAGATCCAAGAAATCAAGATATCGGTAGCTCCTGCGCCGCCTCCGACACTTCCTGGTCCACCATTATTGAAGAGGTAGATCATTGAAAAGTTATTGAAGTTCTGTGTATATTGTGTAATAAAAGTTGGAGCAGCAACTAAAAAGACCATTGGCATCGTGATTTCTCTGAAACGCTGAAATGCACTAGCTCCATCAATTTTTGCAGCTTCATATAAATCTTCTGGGATAGATTGCAATATACTCGTCGTCATAACGTAAATATAAGGGAACCCTAGCCACCCTTGTATCATGATAATTGCGGCTTTAGACCAAAAGGCATTTGTTTTCCAAGCGATCCGGCCAATTTCAACAAATGGCAGCTCATTTATTAATGGAATAACTTGGGTGTTGATTGCTCCGATACTATCGTTAAAAATATTTGAGAAAGATAGGATTGTGATAAATGCTGGTACAGCCCAAGGTAGCAAGAAGATAACACCAAAGAAACGTTTTCCTTTAATGAAGGACTGATTGGCAATAACGGCTGTGAAAATCCCAATAACGATTTGCAGTGTCGTCGCACTGAATGTCCAAATGATTGTCCAACTAAAAACAGACGTAAATGCATCTCGGTATGTGCTTAAGAAGAAGATATTCACGAAGTTTTTTAATCCGATCCAGTCAATTAAATTTGCTGGAGGAATATGATAAAAATCGTAGTTTGTAAAAGCCATAAATAATGTGACTAAGACGGGGAAAATAATTGTAAAAGCCATCATTAAGTATGCCGGTACGATCAGCAGATAAGGAAAACCTGCATTGTATACATTCCACATCACATCTTTAATCGTTACGTTAACTTTTTGTCCTCTATTCCAAATGGACGCCACGCGTTTTGCATCATAGATATTTAACGCATAAAAAGCTAAGAAAATGACTGTTATGATCAATTGAAGTGTTCCTTCGATCATAATAAATAATGAATGATCTTCTACTGGAGTGCTTCCTAATGTAATTAGTCCGTTAAATGCATCAAAACCAAAAACAATCATCTCGACAATAAATGCGACGAAAATAGCTAAAAATACGATTCCTTTAAATAATTGTCCGTTATAAAGCTGACCTAAACCTGGTATGATTGAATACCGCATCGCTTTTTTTTCATTTTTGATATTTTGAGGTTCTGTCTGAGAAGACATTTTTAATTCCTCCCTTTTCTATTAACATTTTTCGGCAGAGAACAACTACGTTCTCTGCCGAAATCTGTTCATTTTTTTTGGAAATTAGTTTGTGTATTTTTGTTCGATTGATTCTTTAATTAATTTAGCAGAATCATCAGCTGATTCTTGAGGTGTCTTGTTGCCAGATGCTGCATCAAACAACATGTTTTCAGCGCCAGTCCAAACTTCAGCCATTTCAGGGATGTTTGGCATTGGTTGTGCATCTTTGTATTGGTTGATTACAGCAGTTGTTAACTCATCTTCTTTTTCGGTAGCATAAACACGTGAATCTTGATTTGCTGGAACTTCATTTGTTGTATCATAGAATTTGTTTTGGTTCTCAGTATTTGTTACATAATCTAACCAAGCTTGGCCAAGATCTTTGTCTTCTGAGTAGTTGCTGACAACCCATCCTTTTCCGCCGCCGAATGCTTCATAAGCTTCGCCATTGTTCAAAGTTGGGATAGTAGAAACACCATAACTTACACCAGCATCCTTCAAGCTAGCTGCTTGCCATGGTCCGCCGATGAATGCGCCGACTTTACCATTTAAGTATTGATCTGTGATGAATGCATCAGAACTCGTTACATCTTGCATTCCTTGAGGCCATGTATTTTGGAACCAGTCAGTAGCGTATGTGATAGCTTCAACAGCGCCTTCATTGTTTAAACCGATGTCTGTTGGGTCTGTTCCATCTTCACCAAAAACGTATCCGCCGTAGCCAGAAACCAAACCGTAAGTGAAGTAGAAATCAGTCCATTTAGCTAAGAATCCTGTGTTTTTTCCTTCTTCGCCTTCAAATGCAAATCGATCGTCTTTTGCTAATTCTTCTAGATCTGCAAATGTTGTTGGTGCTTCATCTAATAAATCTGTATTGTAATACAATACCAAAGTTTCGATTACTGAAGGTGCTCCATAAATTTTTCCATCTAAAGTTACTTGAGCTCTATCTGTATCATCATATTGATCGTCATTTGCTAATGTTACTTCAGCAATATGTCCTTGTTGTCCTAAAGATCCCATACGGTCATAAGCAGACATCATAATGTCAGGTGCATTCCCAGATGGACCATCAAGAGGTAATGCTTCTAATTGTTCAAACATATCTCGTTCAGTAATTTCGATCTTAACACCATTTTCCTCTTCAAAATCACCTTTGATATCTTCAACATATTCTACATAACCTTTGTCAACCGAAATCTGTAATGTTGTATCTTCTCCTGCTTCTTCGCCACCGGCTGTTGAACCTGATTCTGTTGCATCTTCTCCGCCACCACATGCTGCAAGTACTAATGCACTAGCCGATACCAAACCTAAAACATATTTTTTCCAAGCTGTCTTCTTCATCTTTGTATTTCCCCCTCATATAAAAAGCTTTTTGATTACATTCTTATTATCAGTTATTAAATCTCTTTCTGCAAACGTTTTCTTTCTGTTACCGGTAACAGGATATTTTTTTAAAATAATAATCGTTCTTTTTAGATTCTAAAATAATCTTTCGACTATACCAATGAGCGTTGAAATTTAGATTGTAGCTCTCTTTTTCACCATCGGTTATTTTTGGTATTTTTGTGCAATATTTTCTTCAATGAGTTGAACAGCATCATCTGCAGCTTGTTGAGGCGTTTTATTGCCCGAAGCAGCATCAAAAACCAATGTTTCAGCTCCCGTCCAAACTTCACTCATTTCAGGTATATTTGGCATTGGAACGGCTGAATCAAATTGTTCAATGACCGCTTTTGTTAACTCATTACCTGATTCGCTAGCAACGGATCTAGCTTCTTGATTTGCTGGGATTTCTGAAGTTACCTCATATAATGTTTCACTGTTTTCGGCATTTGTTACATAGTCTAACCATTCTTGAGCTAACTCAGGATTCTTTGAGTATTTACTAACGGCCCATGCAACTCCGCCAGCAAAAGGTTCATACTCTGCTCCATTCGGCAGTGTTGGGATGGTCGAAACACCGTATTTTACACCCGCATCGTCATAACCGCTTGCTCCCCATGGACCATTTATTACAGCAGCGGTTTTTCCGCTAGTGAATAACTCATTCATAAAGTTTTCTGAACTTGTCGCATCTAACATACCTTGTGGCCAAACATCTTGGTACCAATTTGCTATATAACTGATCCCTTCAACTGATTTGGGCGAATTCAATCCAATATCCGTTGGATCTGTTCCATCTTCTCCAAAAACATATCCGCCATACCCAGAAAGAAGACCGATATATTGGTAAGCCGTTGTCCAATTAGCTAAGAAAGCTGTATTTGTTCCTTCTTCATTTTTAAATGCATATTGGTCATCTTCTGACACTTTTTCTAAATCTTCAAATGTTTCAGGTGCTTGTTCAAGTAAATCTTTATTGTAGTATAAGACCAATGATTCGATCACAAATGGCGCTCCATAAATTTTATCTTCAAGCGTAACTTGTCTTTGGTCCAATTCGTCATAACGTCCATCATCCGGTAGCGTTACTTCTGCCAAATGTCCTTGTTGACCTAGGACTCCGACTCTGTCATAAGGAGCAATCAAAATATCTGAACCGATATCGGCAGGGCCATCTAATGGCAAAGCTTCGATCCCTTCAAACATGTCCCGCTCAGAAATCTCGATCGTTACACTATGTTCTTCTTCAAAAGCTGGAATAATTTCATTTACATACTCACTATAGCGAGGATCAACATCAATTTTTAACGTTGCAGACTCCCCATCTTTAGCAGCTTTTTCTGCATCTGTTTCCGTTGCTTCTTCCCCACCTCCGCAAGCTGCCAATAATACCGTACTGACCGATACCAAACCTAAAACCATTTTCTTCCAATCTTTCTTCTCCACCATAATTTCCTCCTCCTTTTCATATAATTTCATTATCTAACTTCTGTTATTTTTTCGCAACCGCCACCACTTGGTTAAAGTAAAATAAAATAATTAGGCCAAAATCTGGTTAAAGGAATCTTATTCGGTGATTATTGGGCCCGTTGTTTGGAATAGATTTAACCATTCTCTTTTAATGACACAAAAAAATGGAACTGGCTAAAGATCCCAGTTCCATTTCTCTTTTATCCTTTATAAATAACAAAACCATATTGTTTAATCAACAACGATTTATTGTCTGTTTCAGCTAAATTAGCGAGTAAGACCTCTGTTTTTTGTTCTAAGTCCAATTCTAAATCTTTCTCTCCTTGATTGAAATAACAGACAAGCTCTTCGGAGCCAAACTTCCTTTTGAATCCGATGACCTTTTCGTCATCTCGAACATCAAACCATTCGATCTCTCCATAACTCAACAGTTCTTGATTATGCTTTCTAAATGTGATCATTTTTTTGGTGAAAGCAAGCATATCGCTATCTTGTTCTTCTTTATCCCAGATCATACATTTGCGGCAATCGGGGTCATTAAACCCATCCATGCCAATTTCAGTTCCATAATAAATACATGGTGATCCGTGTTGGGTAAACATAAAGGCCAGTCCTGCTTTTGCCAATTGTTTGTTATTTCTACTGATAGTCAGCAAACGAGCAGTATCATGAGAATCTAACATATTGAACATGACTTCGTTTGTTTGGTTACGGTATAACATCAATTGTTCATTTAACCCAGCAACCATTTTATTCGCTGAAATGATTTCCTTCATAAAGAAGTTTTGGATCGTTTCGGTATACGCATAGTTCATAACAGCATGGAATTCATCGCCTTGCAGCCAACTTTGTGAAGAATGCCAGATCTCTCCTAAAATATAAAAATCCTCTTTTAAAGCCACAGAAGCCTGATTGAATTTCTTCCAAAAATGATGATCTACTTCATTTGCGACATCTAGACGCCAAGCATCAATATCAAACTCTTTGATCCAGTACGTCGTAACATCCAATAAAAAGTCTTGGACTTCAGGATTGCTGGTATTCAATTTTGGCATGTGACCTGTAAAAGCAAATGTATCATAAGTTAGTTCACTCACATTTTCTAATTCTACCATGGATAAACCAGCGAGTGATTTAACCGGAAATTGGTTGATATGGAACCAATCTGTGTAACGCGATTTCTCTTGATGTTCAAGCACATCTTGCCATTGCATCGAATCCATTCCTAAATGATTGAATACGGCATCCAACATGACACGGATCCCTCTTTTATGTGCTTCTTGCACAACTTTTTTAAAGAGTTCTTTATCACCAAAATCAGGATCGATATCGTAGTAATCGATCGTATCGTATTTATGATTCGATTTAGCTTTAAACAATGGACAAAAGTAGATCCCATTGATCCCTAAGTCGACTAGATGATCTAAATGATCAAGCACACCTTGTAGATCACCACCATAAAAATCGTCACGTTCAGGATGTTTCTTGCTGCCCCAAGGCAATGTTCCCGCTGGATCATTAGTCTTATCTCCATTAGCAAACCGTTCCGGGAAAATTTGATACCAGACCGTTTTCTTCACCCATTCAGGCGTTTTCACTCGATCGATTTCATGTAAGTAAGGCATTCTAAAAAAGGTATTAGCATCTTCTAAGTAGTTATCCGTAAATGGAAAAACGCCGCGATCTCCGTATAGCACTTCAATCCCATCAGTTCCTTCTACATGGAAACAATAAGCAATGCGCTTTGTTTTTTCAGAAGTTTCAATTACCCAATAATCATGAATATCCGTACTCACAGCTAATTTCATCGGTTTATCTTCTTTGTACCATTTTTGTGAACCATGAGTATAAGGATCTCCACTGATCAAATTGACTTTCTTGGCATCCCCTTTTTTTGTTCTTAAACGAACGTGAAATTGATTTGTTTCATATAAATAAGCGTATTCGCTATCCGGTCTGTGGTAAATTGCAGCTGTTTCCATTGTTATTTTTCCTCATTTCTTTAGTTTGTTTTAGCTCTACTTTTTAATAAATCATTTTCACATCAAAATAACCATTGCTCCATATGGACTCAAAGTCATTATTCCCTCTTGCAGAGAATTTCCTTCATTAGTCAATTTAATTATATATGGCTCTTTTATTAACTCTTTTATTGAAACGACTTGCGTTTTTCCCGACATATTGCAACACACTAAAGCTTTAACCGATCCCCAGCTACGTTCGTAACAATAGGTTTCTAAACTCGTTTCTACCAATTGAAACGCACCTTCTATAAATACCGTTTCTTGTTTCAATTCTAGTACCGTTCTATAGTAGTTTAAGATGCTGTATGCATCTGTTTCTTGGTCCATTACGTTATACTTTTCTTCACGATTTACTCCGCTCCATGGAGCATGGGCTGAAAACCCAGCAAACTTCGAGTTATCCCACTGCATAACACCTCTACTGACGTCTTTGCTTCGTGCATTTAAGTGTTCCAAAGCAAATTCTTTTGAGTGGCCTAGATCCAGTGCTGTTTGATAAAAAAGATCTGCTCCGGGCAATGAGAAATTTTCAATCGTTTCGATCGTTAAATTTTTCATACCTATCTCTTCACCATTCAATAAAAAAGGAATGCCTTTTTGTAAATACATTAACGTCGCCAGCATTTTACTGCTATTATCACGATGCTGTTCATCATCACCAAAGCGTGAGACCGCTCGAGCCATATCATGATTATTCCAATACAATACCGGTCCACCGATTGAGGCTAACTCTTTTTGCCATTCTGCCATTATCTGCTTGAATTTTTTTAAATCTAGTTTTCCATGCTGCATGTTCAATGGAAGCCGTTCATCTTTTAACTGTTCCGTTTCTGGAAAGTACCGGAATGTTATCACGCTGTCACACACATCATTGATCGGGTCTGTATATTGTTTTGCTAAGTCAATACTCGCTGACGCCGCTTCTCCAACTAAAAAAACATTCGGATGATTTTTACGGATGCGCTGACTAAATTCCTTCATGTAGTCGATTACTTTTGGTAAATTAGCATAATAGTTCTCTGCTAAAACGATTTCATTTTTATTTGCCGTGTCACCATCAGGAAAACCCGCTTCTTTGTCGACATGAATAAACGCATCCAACCGCAGTGCATCGATTCCTTTGTCTAACCAAAACTCCGCACAATCAGCCATTGCTAACCGCACTTCAGGATTTTCCCAATTCAGGTCCGGCATTTCTTTTGCAAATAAATGAAAATAGAAAGAGTCACTACTTGGTTCTTTTTCCCAAACTGAACCGCCAAAAAATGAGCCCCAGTTGTTTGGCACTGATCGTTCTTGGACTGCTTCATGCCAAATATAGTAATCACGATACAAATTGTCCGGCCCTTTCAATGCTTCTTGAAACCAAGGATGCTGATCAGATGTGTGATTCAATACAAAATCCATCATGACTTTAATGCCTCGTTTATGGGCTTCTTCGATCAGCTTCTCCATATCCGCCATCGTGCCAAAACTATCATCAATAGCATAATAATTAGCCACATCGTAACCATTGTCGATCTGAGGAGAATCAAAAACAGGATTAAGCCAAATCATATTTACCCCAATGGATCGAATGTAGTCCATCCGTTTAAGAATCCCTTTTAAATCACCGATCCCATCATCATTCGTATCCTGAAAACTTTTTGGGTAGATTTGGTACACAACTGCATTTTTCCACCACTTGTCATGAATAGTACCCATACTCCATCACCTCGTCTTCACTAAATTCCATTTCAACTATCAGTTTACAGAATCTAGAAAGCACTTACAATCAGAACTCCACTGTTACCGGTAACAACTTAATTCATTGAGGTGATCGTTTTTCATAATTTCTTCGCTGTTTGCGTATCATGCATAAAGACAATGGCTCCGTATGGGGCTAAAGTGACTGCATCTTGATCGATGGTATTGCCTTCATTTTGCAATATGATCTTCCAACCAGCTTTTGAGATCCCGTCTTCTTGGATGTGTTCTTCCGTATCGGACAAATTACAGCAGATGATCGCACGCTGACCTTCAAACTCCCTTTCATAGATGTATAATGCATCTTTTGTCTCGGTTAATTTAAAAGAGCCTTCTCTAAATATGGCCGATTTCTTTAATGATAAAACTTTTTGGTAATAAGCTAAGATACTGTTTGGGTCTTTTTGTTGATCCGCTACGTTGTATTTTGCTTCCACGTTGACAACACTCCATGGTTCGATCGTTGAAAAACTAGCAAATCTTGAAGCGTCCCACTGCATAGCTCCTCGACTTACATCTCGTCCTGTGTGGTTCAATTCTTTCAAGATATGTTCTTCAGAGTACCCTAGTTGCTTGGCTTTTTGATAAAAAGGAATAGCCCCCGGTGTATCAAATATATGGTGATCTGCACATTGTAAATTACGCATACCGATTTCTTCTCCATTGTAAATAAACGGTATCCCGTGTTGAAGATACATCAAAGTAGCCAGCATTTTACTGCTGTTGTCTCTGTATTGTTCTACATTTCCAAAACGAGAGACAGCTCGTGGCATGTCATGATTGCTCCAGTACAAAACGGGTCCACCAGTTGGATTCATTTTAGTTTGCCAGTCATTCATGATTTTTTTAAAGGCTTTTCTATCTAATCGACTTGATTGCATATTGAACGGCAATCGCGGATCTTTCATTGCCTCATCTTCTGGAAAAATCAGAAAGGAAACAACAGCATCACACATATTACTTTCAGGATCGGCATACTCAAAAGCAAGATCTACATCCGCTGAAGCAGCTTCTCCTAGAATGAAAACATCCTTTTTAACTTTTCGCAGATCCATCGTCAATTTTTGAACATAGTTTTTAATATTAGGCAGAAAAGCATTTATTTTTTGAGCAGAAACCAGTTCTCGACCTTCTTCCATTTCGATTATCTGAAAGTCATCTACTTTATCCATATGAATAAATGCATCTAAGCGAAATCCATCTACACCATGATCCATCCAAAATTTTCCAATATCCAACATAGCTTTTTCAACTTCTGGATTATCCCAATTTAAATCCGGCATTTCTTTTTTGAACAAATGAAAATAATATTGGTTTCCAACTGGCTCCTTCTCCCAAACAGAACCGCCAAAAACGGCGACCCAGTTATTGGGTAGATGACCTCCTTTTTTTGGATTTTCCCAAATATAGAAATCACGATAAGGATTTTCTGGACCTTTTAGTGCTTCTTGAAACCAAAGATGTTGGTCAGACGTATGATTCACAACGAAATCAAAAATAACTTTTAAGTTGCGCTTATGAGCTTCTTCAATCAACTTCACTGCATCATCTATTGTTCCAAAAATTGGATCGATCGCATAATAATCCGATACATCATACCCATTATCCACTTGCGGTGAAGCGAAGATCGGGTTGAGCCAAATAGCTGTAGCACCTAATTGTTGGATGTAATCTAACCGCGAAATGACCCCCTTGAGATCTCCAGTGCCGTCCCCAGTCGTATCTTTGAAACTTCTTGGGTAAACTTGATAAACGATCGCTTTTTTCCACCAATCCTGTTCTTCCATCGTTATCGCTCCTTTATACTTTTTTTATCGCTAGTTATCATTATTGTATGTAAACCTTGAAAAAATTGCCACTTTTCTGATTATCGTTTACCTTTCAGCTAAAACAAGGCACACATTAAAAGTTAATTGTCCCATAAAAAAACAAACTTCCCCCAAAGAGACTCCCACTTATTTTGCTATAAAAAAATAACCCCTAAATGGTTAGACTTAACGCTAACTTTTGGGGGTCGCTACTTGATCAATGGTATTTTTTTAACAGCTAGCCTGATTTTTCCAAAAAAGTGCTTGCTATAATGCTTATTGTTGCGTTGTTGTCCCTCTGATGATCAGTTCAGGAGTGAAAAACAGTTCACCTTGTGGGGCATTCTTTTGCTCGATCTTATTCAACACCATTTTAGCACAGGCTTCTCCCATTTGAACAACCGGTTGTTTCACAGTTGTTAGTTGTGGAAAAGCAATTTGGTCTAAAAATACACCATCATAGCCAATAATTCCAAAATCAGAAGGAACAGTTCCTTCCATATTAATGATCCCTCTTTGGATCCCGATTGCTAACCGGTCTGAACTGCAAATAAAGAGCGTATTGGTTTTAAATTTGGCCCAATTTTCTTTAATAAAATCTGCAGCATAACGCGAACGATTTTCAAAACGGTGGATTTCTGGTTTTAGCTTGTTTTTTTGAATCGTTGTTATATAACCGTTTTCTCTTGAATACTCGAAAGATTCTTTTACATCGATCCCAATGAAAATAATATTTTCATAGCCTAAATCGATCCCATATTGTGTTGCCTTCGCTACGCCTTCTTTATTATTTGAATCCACAAAGTCATACCCATGTCGATTTTCTCCAAATAATACTACCGGTTTTGTCGCGCGACTTATCCATTCATAGTCGTTTTCACGCATGCCACAAATAATATACCCATCGCATGCCCCAATATCGAAGTTATTTTTAGTTACCAGCTGCAAAGAATAATGCCGATTGTCTAATTCACGTGCGATACCCATCAATAAATTCATGTAATACGGTTCAGTTGTATCCATTTCTTCAAGAATAAATAGTTTAATGATTTGAGTGCGATTACTGACCAATGCTTTTGCTGCAACATTTGGCCGATATTTTAGTTCTTCCATTGCTTCAAATACCAGTTCTTTTAATTCATCTGTCACTTGTTCAGGATGATTGATTACTCTGGACACAGTCATTTTGGACACATTTGCTTTTTTTGCGACATCGTTAAGCGTTGTCATGCACTGTCTCCTTTCTCTTATCTCAATTTTCTAGCTGCCTTATAAATACATGCTCTCTTATACACGAAATGTTTTACTATCCTACTAATAGTATAGAGAATCTTTTTTTGTGTCAACATTCTTTCTAATTTTAGGGGCTCACTTGATTTAACAACAATTTTATCTTTTCATTATTTTTATAGTGGCATGCTTTTTTTCTTGCTTCACTCTTATATAGGAGCAAATTTGTCAGATTGATCTTTTTGGAACACTTTCTAAAAGGCTAAGTAAAATAAGCAGATGCAGCTAGGGCAAATATCCCCACTGCATCTGCTTATTTAGATCTGTGCATTAATCTTCAGCATTTAATTTTTTGCTGCTTTCTCTTATTTCAGTTGACATTCAGGACAGGTACCGTATATTTCTAAACGATGTCGTTTCACTTTAAAACCAGTCAAGTTAGTTGTTACTTCACCGATATCTTCTAAACCTGGATAATACAGATCTTCAATTCTTCCACAAACTTCACAAATAGCGTGGTAATGTTGGGTTGAGGTGAAATCAAATCGACTTGAAGCATCTCCGTAGTTCATTTCAACTACAAAACCAATTTTAGTAAATAACCGTAAATTATTATAAACAGTTGCGGCACTCATAGTAGGGAATTGTTCTGCGAGAGCTTGATATATTTCATCAGCAGTAGGGTGGTTATGATTTTCAATTAAATATTCTAATATCCCATGACGTTGCGGTGTAATACGAATATGAGCTCGCTTTAATTTCTCAATCGATTGGGTAACTAAATGATTTGAAGACATAATACTCCTCCTTTCAAATCGCATAATAAAAATTTATGTCGGTAGATTCAAAATTTACCGTTATCATTTGATAGTGATTATCATATTGTAATAAGTGTTCTATACTCTAATAATAACTTTTCTAGCTCAACTTTGCAACTGATAGTTAGTGCTTTAATTAGTAGAAAGATTGCACTTCTAAGTTAAGAGATTTACAATAGATATGATTTTACTTTTAAGGAGGCAATTATTTTATGTTAAAACATGTTCAAAGTGACCGTTTAGCTAATGAAGCAAGTCAAGTTATTGTAGGAGGGGTGAATAGTCCCAGTCGTTCCTTCAAAGGAGTCGGCGGAGGGAATCCTGTTACGATGGCTCGCGGAGATGGAGCATACTTATATGATGTTGATGACAATCGTTATATCGATTACTTAGCAGCTTTTGGACCGATCATAACCGGTTTTAACCACCCACATATCGTCAAAGCAATAAAAAGAGCTGCCGATACTGGTGTTTTGTTTGGTACTCCATCCGAACATGAAATAACTTTTGCAAAAATGTTAACCGATGCTATCCCTTCAATGGATAAAGTTCGTTTTACCAATTCAGGAACTGAAGCTGTTATGACTACTGTTCGAGTAGCTCGTGCTTATACAAACCGTGAATTGATTGTGAAGTTCTCTGGTCAATACCATGGTCATTTTGATCTTGTTTTGGTTGAAGCAGGCAGCGGCCCTTCTACTTTGGGAGCCACAGATTCTGGCGGAGTAACCAGTGGAACCTCTAAAGAAGTGATCACCGTACCTTATAATGATGTCGAATCTTACCGATCCGTCATGGAAAAATGGGGTAATCAAGTAGCGGGCGTTCTAGTTGAGCCGATTGTTGGGAACTTTGGCATGGTAGCTCCAAAACCTGGATTTTTAGAAGCTGTAAATGAGATCACACATGAGCATGGCGCGTTAGTGATTTATGACGAAGTGATCACTAATTTCCGCTTCCGATATGGAGCTGTACAAGATATGCTAGGTGTCATCCCTGATTTAACAGCATTTGGTAAATCAATAGGCGGTGGATTGCCGATTGGAGCTTATGGTGGCCCATCCGAAATCATGGATACTGTTGCACCTCTTGGACCCGCATATCAAGCTGGCACAATGTCAGGTAATCCTCTTTCTATGCAAGCTGGGATTGCTTGTTTAGAAGTTTTGCAAGAACCTGGCATTTATGAAAGAATGGCTGATTTTGCTGTTCAATTAAAAGAGGCTCTACTTGAAGCTGGTAAAAAACATGCTATTCCAACCGTTGTGAATCAAATCGGTGGATCATTAACGGTCTACTTCACAGATCATCCAATTGAAAATTATGCAGATGCAAAAGATACAGATACTGAACGTTTTGGACACTTCTTCAAAGCTATGTTAGACGAAGGCATCAATCTTGCTCCAAGTAAATACGAGGCTTGGTTTTTAACCATGATGCATACCCAAGAAGATATAGATGAAACAAAACGAGCTATTGATAGAGCTTTTGCTAAATTAGTATAAGAATTCAAACATTCCTGATATTATTATCTTAATTTTCAAACTATTGACTACAAAATCTTTGCTTAATCACATAAAGTAGCTTATCATTGAGGTACAACTATCAATCAAATGGAGTGAATTTATCTTATGAGAATTGGAGCAAGAACGCTAAAAACAGGAATTGCTGTGGCTCTTTCAATAGCGATACCTGCTCTACTAAACTTCCCATCGGGCAGTGTTTTAGCTGCTATATCAGCCATTTTTGCGTTACAGCCTTCTGTTAAGCGATCGATCAATACTCTGAAAGATCGTATTATTGCTAATTTGATCGGTGCATTTGTCGCTGTGACTATTACTTTGACTTTAGGAAATAATTTCATTGTGATTGGATTAGCTGCTTCTCTGTTGATCGCTATCTTATATCAGCTGAACCTTAGCAGCGTGATTGGTTTAGCAACGGTAACTCTGATCGTTATCATGCAGACTACTGAAGACGATTTTATTCTTTACGCAACTATAAGGGTCCTAGCTACTATTATTGGTGTTCTTATTGCTTTCGTAGTCAACACGACTTTATTTCCACCGAAATATGAAGAAAAATTATATCATGTTACAGACTATTCAACCACTGAGATTATGAAATTCTTACGTGCAAGCGTTCGGAAAAACAGCCAGTATCCAGTTCTTAAAAAAGATTTAAAATGGATCAAATCCGAGTTAAATCGAATGGATGTCTACCTATCATTGTTCAGAGATGAAGGGTTGGTTACTAGAAAAAAAGACCGTGTTCAAAAAATGCGGAAAGTAGTTGTTTATAGAAAGATCATTGCTACCGCGAGAGAAGCTTACAATCTATCCTATACTTTTCATAAGTATGAAAATTCATTTAATCATTTTCCAAAAGAACTACGTATTTTGATCCGTGAACGTCTTGAGACCCTACTCACAGCACATGAACAAATTTTATTGAAATTTAATGGGCGTGTTTCACCAGATAGTGTGAATTTTATCGCGTATAAAGCTCCGCTTAGAAAAGAATTCATGCAATCCTTCTTTGATGAAGCTAGTTTAGAAGAGTACATGCATGATGATTACGGGCAAAGCAATGCGGTCATCCATATTATGTCAAGTATTTTAAAATACGAAGAATTCTTGGAACATTTAAATATTTTAGTTAGCAGCTACAAGGGAAACGATTGGAATAAAGATACAGAAATTTCGAACATTGAACACATTGAACAATAATAAGAGGCCTGGACTTATTAAGTCCGAGCCTCTTTTCCTATCCAACTAATGATTTTAAAAGTAGCTTTGCTGTTAGAAAATGAGGCTGCACTTATAATACCTTTAAATTTTTTTATCAAAAAGCTCATGTAACTAAACGTACTCCTCTATTACATGTTTATCATGCCTACAAGGAATAACAGGCACTAACTTTGGTGTTCGTATAGCTGGAATTTCTGTCGGAATAGGGGTTGCTTGTAGCCATGTAATGAATTCAATGCGAATTATAGAGCTTTAATGCTATAGCGCTTAAGCTCTATTTGAGGCTTGAAAGCCTGAAGACTTCCTCTTAGGCTTCATGTGTTTCCATGGCTCTCCACAAGCAAACCCGTTATTCCAGAAGAAATTTCTTTTGGAACATCAACACCATTTATCAAGCAATCAATAGATATAGATCAAAAAAGGGTCTGTTTATCAGTTTCCTGATAAGCAGATCCGTTCATTGTAATTAGCTGGTTATGTCCCAGCCTGGTTTTTGTGTTATTAAATGCCGCTAGTCGTATCTACTTTTTGGTTTAACATTTCTTCGAATAAAGTGTTGTAAATGGATGTTCCTTCGCCATTTAATGATTTACCATTTTCATTCAATGTGTTTTCCAATGCTATACCATCTGTTTCAATTTTTTTCAGATAGCTTTTATGAAGATCAAAAACAGTCCATTCATTCTCTTCAACGGTTGCTACCATTTCATTTAGATAAGAAGTATAATCCAATGTTCTTGAATTATTATTTCCTCTTTCACTACTGCTAGGATTGGGTGTCACAAAAATAACTAATGCTTCTGGTAATACATCTTTGATTGCAGCGTAATTCATAGCTAGATACTCGCTTGAATCATCTAAACTGATGTCTTTTTCTTGATCAGCATATGGCATCACTTGAAAAAATACAACGTTTGGATTCGTTTTTGCTAACTCGGTTACTTTATTCTCACTTATTAACTGATAAGAATTATAATTTGGATAAGCCAAACGATTGCTTTTTATTTTGCTGGCTATTTGTTCATCTATGTACTCTTCTGTTGCAGCTATCCACGGCTCTTCTTGTGCTATATCGCCATAAAAACTAATAGAAACTTCTTCTTTCAGAGAACCGATATACTTTAAGTAATCTAATATTGATAACGCTCCACGACTTTCTTCATAATCCGTCATTTGTTGGGAATCCTCTTCTAGGATTTCCACTTCTTCTTTTTTATTCGTTTGTTCTGCAACCATTTCTAGCTCTTGTTGTTGTTGTTTTGAGTAACTCATACCAAACAAGACAACTCCTACTGCTAATATCATTAGTAGAAAAACAGCAAATCCACTTTTTTTAGACAACTTTCTCACTCCTTAGGACTAATAATCATTTTTTTACTCGAATGATTTCATTCGTTATTCAATTATCCATTATTTTACCATACATTTGTTAAAATCCACTACTCTTTTTCCGTAAAATAGTAAAGGGATCCCAATAAATTGGAACCCCTTTACTATTTTACTATCTATTTTTGGAGAACTGACTTTCATCTTATCCAGTAGAAGCTCATTTTTTATGCGATAGCTGTTGATAGCGTTTATACCATAAGTCAACGTACTCTTTTGAAAAGGGACCTTTTTCTTCATTGATCCAATCCACTAAAATTTTCACGTTTTCTTTTAAAATATGGTCAATATCATCAGGATAATCCCACTTTTTGCTATGATCTTCATACTCATCTACATCCAACAAGCGTTTTTCGCCATCTGGAAAGACTTTGATATCTAAATCATAATCTATATACTTCAAACCTTCTTCATCTAATGCAAAAGGCGAAGCAAGATTACAATAGTAAGAAACACCATTATCTCTTATCATTGCAATGATATTGAACCAATAATGCTTATGAAAGTAAACAATCGCTGGTTCTCGAGTTAACCATCTTCGGCCATCCGATTCCGTTACAAGAGTATGATCATTTACTCCTATTAACGATTGATCACTTGTCTTAAGTACCATTGTATCTCTCCAAGTGCGATGTAAACTGCCATCATGTTTATAGCTATGGATCGTGATGTATTCTCCTTCTTTTGGAATATGCATCTCTAACCCAACTTTCTTTTTCTCACATGAAAATTGCAAGAACTTAGCAAATAATAAACCAGAGAGTGACTGAACACTCGACTCGTATTTATTATATCACAACTCTTATTATTTATAGTATAAAACCAAATAAATAATAAAAAAACAAATCAAGAAAATAAATACTATGATTGGCATTTTGATTCTTCGGTTCTATACTTTCCAGAGAGATAAGGGTTGCTTGCACCCATACAAAGGATTCAATGAGGATGATAAATGCTTCAAGAGGTATCATAGTTCCATACAAATAAGGTCGTTCATTCCAGAAATCTTTCTAACTTGTTGGACCACTATTGTTTGTTAAATAAGCGATTTGTCTAACTCAATTCAGCAAAACAATTTAATAAAAAAATAAACAACCCTTTTTTCAGTAAGTAAAAACTGAAAGAAGAGTTGATTGCTATTCTTTTTCTTATACAAATGGCTATTTTTTGAATTTAGACAAGTAACTTTGCCACATTTTAGTTTGCGGACCTGGAAATACGTATTGGTCAAAGTCAGAAGGTTCTACCCAATAACAATTTTCAGGAATATTTATTGGTTCTTCTACTCTTATTTGACCATAATAAACAGCTACAAACCATTTCAAGTGACTAAAAATATGTTGAACTTCAGCAAATGGTGCTTCCATAAGAGTCGGTCTGATCCCATACTTGCTTCCTAATTCAAGCATAATATTTTTCATCACTTTTTCAGTACGGTCTTCATCCTCTAACTGAGTCAATGTTCCTATTGCAATACCTGTTTCTTGGATCACCAATTCTTCCTCAATCAATGGAAAGGTCCACATATTAGCCAGCAAGCCTTGCACAGGACGTTTTTCTAGCAAGAAAGCGCCTGTGCTATTTTTAATGATCGCTCCCACATAATAAACTGGTTTGGCTTTTTTCTTTTTACTTTTCACAGGAAATTTATCCCATGTGCCATTTAAATAAGACTGATTGAATTCTTTGATTGGGCTTGATTCTGGATGATAATTTTTAGGTGTACAGATGCTTGAACCTAGATCCATAAAAGCTTGATTAAAATCTCCTGGTTTATATGGATCGATCAACTCTCTCATGATACCCTCAAAGATTTTACGATTACCTGGTTTTGCAATATCCGCATCAATTTCAAATAAGCGACTTAATACACGCATTACATTTCCATCAACAGCTGGCTCGGGCAAGTCGAATGCCATACTGGCGATTGCTCCTGCTGTATAAGGACCGATCCCTTTTAATTTAATGATTTCCTTAGGATCGACAGGCATTTTCCCATCATAATTTTCCATGATTTGTTGCGCTGCAGTTTGCATATTGCGGACGCGTGAATAATACCCTAAACCCTCCCAAGCCTTTAGCAGCAAATCTTCGTTAGCATCTGCTAAGGCTTTGATCGTTGGAAAATTTTTCATGAAATTCAAGTAATAGGGAATGACTGTGTCTACTCTTGTTTGCTGTAGCATGATCTCAGATACCCAAATACGATAAGGGTCATTATTTTTTCGCCAAGGCAGCTCTCGTTTTTCTAAATCGTACCAGCTAAGCAGCGTTTCCCTAAATCGTTCGATTTTTTCTTGAGGCCACATAGGTATATCAAAAATCAACTTTTGTTTTTTTTCGGTTATATTTGATTCGATTTGTGTCATTCTTCTTCGTCTTCCATTTCTTTTTCATTAATAAATTGCGAGATCAGCTCACCAGCAAAACCTTTTTGGAACAATCCACTTTTAACTTTTTGAATCTTTTTAGCTCCCTTTAATTTGGATTGCTTACGCCAAATTTTATCGCCTTGTACTTTCAATGCACTGTATTCATCGTCTTCTTCTTTTTCTGTTGAGATTTGTTCAAGTACTTGAGTGATCACATCAGATTGAAACCCTTTTTGCATCAGATTTTGACGAATTTTATTGCTGGTTTCTCTGGATGATTGTCTTGTGGAACGTCGCATCACTTTTTCGGCTAACGCGACTCCATTTTCTACCATTTGATCAAATGGGTATTGTTCCAATGCTTCTTCAATTATTTCCTCATTAACTCCACGTTTTTTCAATTCTCTTTTTATCACGTAAGGCCCCTTTCCGCTAACATTTGCAGCGGTTCTTGTGTAACTTTCAGCGTACATCAAATCATTTAAATAACCTTGTTCTTTTAATTGCTCAACAACTTGATCAGCTGTTTCACGAGTAAATTCATGGGCGATCAAATCATCTTTGATTTCTTTTATTGAACGCATAGAATAATTTAGATAGACGAGTGATCTTACATAAGCTTTGCGGTACCCATCTTCAATTTCTAGCTCTTGACGGTAGGCATCTGAGACTTCCATTCCTTTATGCAAAATATGTTTAATTAAAATGGTTTCATCAACAGGAAAAGCATATTCCTCATCTAAGTAAATATTGTAGCGCCCTTTCCTTTTTTGCGCTTCAATTTTTGTGATTTTAGGCAATGCTGATGTTGAAGCGTTTTTTTTACTATTTGGTTCATATATCATAGCCTCACACTCCTACTTCAGTCTCACTAGTATAGCATAAACCAAAGACAAACACATGTTCGAAATTCGAATATTGTTGCTTTTAAAAAAAAAACGATACTGACCTAAGTCAGAGTCGTTTTTACTTTTAGTTATTTTTTATCAGTGCTTTGGGAAATTTCTTTCTGAATCATTTCTTGGCTGACCTGCTAACGTGCTGCCATCAAATCTTGGTAAATCTAATTCCTCTTGGTTTGTTGAACTAGGCCCACTTAATTCATTATTTGGTAAATTTTCGTCTGGTGGTGTGCCTTGCAATGGATTAACATCGGGATCATATTCTTGGTGTTTTAATGGATCGATTGTAGGAGTAACTTCGTCTTTAGCTTCATCTCGATTATCTTGCAATCTAGGTTTATTGTCAATTCCAATAGATTCTTCTATAATCTTGTCGTCTTTGGTCATTTTAGGTTCATTCATCTTTAACACACTCCATCTCTTAATATCATTTTTTTATCGATCTTTTTATTCCTCGTTATCGAACCGAGGAATAGAATAATTAGTTTTATTCATCTGAACCAACTGTAACAAATGAAAAACAAATTTTCAAAACAGACGACTTGGATCCGCCCTTCAATTTTCAAAGCTAAAAAGAGGTTGAGAGAAAATAATCTCAACCTCTTTCAGCTTTATTTATTTTCTTCTTCATCTTTTTGGATCGATTTTCCACCAGCTTCTTCGTATCCATCGCTGTAATAAGCATCACTTTCTGGTTGCTTAGCATTTTGCTCTGGCTTTGTCTCATCCAATTTTCCAGTTCCATTTATATGTGCAGCTTTTGAAGAAGAATTTCCGCCATCAATGACTCCTTTGCTGATATTATCAGGATAAGCATGCTCTTGATTTTCAGCTACTACAGTAGATTCATCCCCCGTTAATTCAGGAGCTGCTTCGTCTGTTGGGCTGATTTTTTTCTCTGAAGTTGAAGGTTGTGTATCGGAAGCTGTAACGGCATCTCCTTCGGTATCTTCTCTAGAAGATTGAGCTTTAGTAGGATCAAATTGTTCTCCCTCACCAGGAGTCGGTTCCATTTCTTCTTTTATAGAAACTTCAGTTGGTTTTTTAATTGCAACAGTTTCATCGTTAACCTCGTCAGTCCCTTTGAGTACATCTTCAGTCACGCGAGATAAACGATGGGTCTTAGTTGGCCCTGCACTATTGACGAGAATGACGATTTCACCTTTTTCTAATGCTTCTGTATAATGATCTCCTGGATCTTCTTCAATACCGTAATCCTCTAATGGGTTAGAAGGCTCATCCGAATTGTAGCGTCCAAAACTAAAGGTTTCTTTCAATTTTTCCCATAATGACAATCCCTCATTAGGATCTACTGCATCCACCTCAACGATCGTTAAGTCCTCTAACTCACTTTCATTCTTCTCGTTTGTTACGATAATGATTTCTTCAGCTACATAACCTTCGTTGATCAAACGTTCTACCGCACTTACTGTTTCTTCTTTTGACAAATATGTTCCTTCTACTTTTCTATCCATTAAATCCACACTCCATTTCGTATTTGTATTGCTGAAAGTTTTAAATTCCCAATGTATTACCCCTAGTTTTAAGAGCTTTTTCAGATAGCCTTGATTCATATTCATAATAGCAAAATTTCATACTGCAAGCAAAGAAGAAGCCTTTGTTGTCTGTGTCAAGTTTTTCTCGGTCGTCCTATTATCCTGCTAGTTTAGGCGTTCTACTTTTGTACACTCGTCTACTACCGCACGGCTCCGCCGTTTGCTGGCCCATCCGT
>NZ_JAGGRF010000043.1:0-1064 GCF_018612935.1 Carnobacterium sp. ISL-102
TAAACGAAGGCCGTCAAGGAATGTACTAATAGACAACTGAAAAACGCTTGAAGATTCCGATAATTTGGGTCTTCAAGTGTTTTATTGTATTTAAACGATGAATTGTAATATTAAGTGCAACACCCAAGACGAAATAAAAGAAACCCATGACGTCCTCGTATAGAATGAAGTTACCACACTACCATTCGATTGGAGGAGTTGTCATGAGCTACACTCATTTTACCATAACCGAACGTTCCAAAATAGAAGTCTATCTTGAACTTAAAATGTCCATTCGTACAATTGCGAAAAGGCTAAATCGCTCTCCCTCGTCTGTTTCTAGAGAATGCCAACGAAACCCAAACTACCAAGCGGAAAAAGCCCAAACAGCTTATAATCAAAGGAAAACTGCTTGCGGGGCTCATTCTAAACTGACAACCGCGCTAAAAATAGTTATTCAAGAAAAGCTGGATCAAACATGGTCTCCAGAACAAATTAGTGGCCGTTTACTTCAAGGATCCTTGACCTTCAAAACCATTTACCGCTGGATTTATGACGGTTTGCTTGACGTGCCTTTGACGGTCTTGCGTCAGAAAGGAAAACGTCAAAAACCAAAGGAAACAAGAGGCCGGTTTGTTGTTGGCACACCGATTTCCAAACGGCCAAAAGAAATCAGAAAACGCACAACTTTTGGTCATTGGGAGTTGGATACTGTTGTCTCAGGCCGTGGCCAAGCGAAAGGCTGTGTTGCCACCTTTGTAGAACGTCAAACCCGTTGGTATAAAGCTATTCTCATACCGGATCGTTCCGCAAAGTCAATGGAACAAGCCATTCGAACCTTGTATGCTCTTTATCCACGAGAAGCCTTTCAGAGCTTTACAACGGATAGAGGAAAAGAATTTGCCTGTTATGCCGTTATTGAATCAGAGTTGAACATTCCAATGTATTTCGCTGATGCGTACGCCGCTTGGCAGAGAGGAAGTAATGAAAATAGCAATGGCCTTTTCAGGGAGTTTTTCCCAAAACAAACGAATTTTGATACTATTCTCACCGAAGAAGTTGAAGAGGCTCTTTGCTTGATTAAT